>CALKVW010000165.1 GCA_938004785.1 uncultured Polyangiaceae bacterium | reverse complement strand
CGCACCCCCACCGCAGGCGACGCTCCCGAGCACGAGGGCGAAGGCGGCGCCGTGCGCTCTGGGCATCAGGCCGGCGCGCCAGGGACACGCACGGTGTCCGCGCCCACGGCCGCGAGCTTCTTCTCCATGAACTCGTAGCCGCGGTCGAGGTGGTACACGCGCAGGACCTCGGTCTCGTCGCGGGCTACGAGGCCCGCGATCACCAGCGAGGCGCTCGCGCGCAGATCCGTGGCCATGACCTTGGCGCCCTCGAGCTGCGAGGGGCCTCGCACGATGGCGGTCTTCGCGTGGGTCTCGATGTCGGCGCCCATGCGCCCGAGCTCCGGCACGTGCATGAAGCGGTTCTCGAAGATGTTCTCGGTGATCGTCGAGGTGCCCTCGGCGAGCGTGGCGAGCACCATGATCTGCGCCTGCATGTCGGTCGGGAAGCCGGGGTGCGGCTCGGTGATGAGGCGGATGGGCTTGATCGGGCCCGTGCGGCGCACGCGCGTCGCCGTGCCCTCGCGGGAGATCTCCACGCCCATCTTGCGCAGCACCTCGCAGGTCGAGTGCATGTCCTCGAGCGGCACGTTCTCGATGAGCACGTCGCCGCCGGTGGCGGCCGCCGCGACCATGTAGGTGCCGGCCTCGATGCGGTCGGCGACGATCGCGTGATCGAAGGGCGCGAGCTCGTCCTTGCCCTCGATCTGGATGACGTCGGTGCCTGCGCCCGTCACGATCGCGCCCATCTTGTTGAGCACCCGGCCGAGCTCCTCGACCTCGGGCTCCTTCGCGGCGTTGACGAGCGTCGTGCGCCCCTTCGCGAGCGCGGCCGCCATCATGATGTTCTCGGTGCCGGTGACGGTCGGCATGTCGAACACGATCTCGGTGCCGCGTAGGCGCGGCGCGGTGGCGACGATGTAGCCGCGCTCGAGCGAGATCGTCGCGCCGAGCTGCTCGAGCGCCTTGAGGTGCTGGTCGACCGGCCGAGAGCCGATCTGGCAGCCGCCCGGGAGCGAGACCTTCGCGCGGCCGTGGCGCGCGAGCAGCGGGCCGAGCACCATGACGCTCGCGCGCATCTGCTTCACGAGCTCGTAGGGCGCCTCGGGGCGGTCGTTGCCCTGGCCCGAGACGCTCACCTCCGGTGGGCCGCACTCGACCTTGCGGCCGAGGAAGCGCAAGAGCGCCGACGTGGTCTCGATGTCGCGCAGCGCCGGGACGTTGCGGAGCAGGCTCTCCCCGTCCGACAGGAGCGTGGCACAGAGGATGGGGAGGGCGGCGTTCTTCGCGCCGCTCACCGAGATGGTTCCCTCGAGGCGCTTGCCCCCGCGAATGCGGATCGAATCCATGCGACTTCCGCCACCCTTGCCACGGATCCAGCCCGGGGCCCAAGAACAAGGCGTGGTTTCGGAGCAGGCAGGTGATCTACGCTCCCACGGCGTGCGACCTCGGAGGCGCTGTCCGCCTGGCGCGAGCAGCGCGCCCACGTCGTCGGCCCCACCCCGTATGCGAGTTCCTTCCCCGGCTCTCTTCTCGCGCTCCACCGCCGTCGCGCTCGCCTGGCTCGGTCTCGCCGCGCCTGCGGCCGCACAAGACCAGCCCTCGGCCGATCTGCGAGGCAGCCGCGTGCCGCTCTCCGAAGAGGCCGGTCTGCACGTCGACCCGGTGAGCTCGCCCGCCTCGGGCGAGGTGCACGTGGCGGTGCGCACGAGCTACGCCTACCGCCCGATCGCGCTGCGCGACGCGGCCGGTGAGGCGGTGCTCGTGCCGCTCGAACACCAGCTGACGGGCGACGTGCTGCTCGCCGTGGGCTTGCTCGGGCGCCTCACGCTCTCGCTCGATCTGCCTGTCGTCATCGCGCAGACGGGCGACGACAGCGCGCTCGATGCTCGGGCCGAGCGCCTCGTGGAGCGAGGTGGGCCGCCGCTCGCCGCGCTCGGCGATCCGGCCTTCGGCCTCAAGGCGACCCTCGTGGCGCCCGAGCGCGATCGCAGCGGTCTCGCCCAGGGCTTCGGCCTCGCCTTCGTGAACCGCCTCGCCGTGCCGCTCGGCGACGAGCGCGGCTTCCTCGGCGAAGGCAGCGTCTCGAACGACGCGAGGCTGCTCGCCGATCTCGGGCTCGGCGCGGTGAGCCTGCACCTCGGCGCCGGCGTGAAGCTGCGCGGCGACGAAGGGCGCTACGCCTGCGACCCCGACGAAGCCGAGGCGAGCTGCGCCTCGCGCTTCGGTCACGAGCTGCCCTTCGTCGGCGGTGTCGCGCTGCACCCGAGGGCGCTCGGCCTCGACGACGAGGGCCGCGCGACGCTCTTCGTGGAGACGCGCGGCTGGCTCCCGCTCGCGCCCATCGCTCCCTTCGAGGCCTCCGAGCCCGCGGGCTGGTTCGCGAGCGTCGCGGGGCGCTACCGCTTCGGCGACGTCTCGCTCGTCGGCGGCGTGGAGTGGGCGCTCGCCGACGGCGTCGGCAACGCGCCGCTGCGTGTGACGCTCGGCCTGAGCTTCGCGCCGCGTGGCAGCGACGCCGACGACGACGGCCTCGACGACTCGGTCGACGCCTGCCCGCACGATCGCGAGGACTTCGACGGCTACGAGGACCGCGACGGTTGCCCCGAGCTCGACAACGACGGAGATCGCATCCCCGACGAGCTCGACGCCTGCCCCGATCGCGCGGGCAGCGCCGAGACGCGCGGCTGCCCCGGGCTGCTCCCGGACTGAGGCCGCTCGACGACGAGCGAAAGGAGCGCCCTCAGCTCGTGAGCACCGGCAGGTGCTTGAGCTTGCGGCGGGCGCGGTTCGATCGAGCTTCGTCGTGAGCAGGCTCGCCCTCGCTGGTGAGCGTGGGGGCGCCCGCACCCACGGCGCTCGCCGCGCGCTCCGCGAGTGCGAGCTCGTGCTCCTTCACCGTGATGGGCGTCCCCTTCGGCGGGAGCGGGAGGTCCTTGTTCTTCGCGTGCACCGGGTGGCGGCCGTAGCGCCGGTACCACTCGGCGACCGTGGCGTTGGCGTTCATCTTCTCGACGATCTGTCGCCAGCCCGCGCCGGTGTTGTACGCGCAGAAGCTGATCTCTCCGTGCTGCGTGCCGTAGGGGATGATGCACATCTCCGTGCGGCGGAAGTCGTAGTTGAAGAGATCCTGGAACCACATGCCGGCGACGAAGAGCACGCGCCACTCGAACTCGGCGGCGTCGTCCTCGCGGTGGCGCGCGCCGATCTGGCTCATGAACTGCTTGATGAGCGTGTCGACGGTGAAGCCCGGCGGGGCCTTGTCGGGGTCGAAGTGGCGGAGCACGCTCGCCGCGACCTGCGCCTTGGCCCAGGCGCCCGGCCTGCCCGCGTCGAAGATCGCCTGCATGTCGCGCAGGATGCCCTCCATGTCGAGGAAGTCGAGCAGCGGCACCATCTGCTTCGTCTTCTTGTTCACGAAGAGCACCGTGCCGATGCCGCAGTTCGGGTGGCAGCCGCACTTGAGCTGGCCGAAGTCGCGGTTCGGGCCGTCGATGAGATCGCAGACGTCGCCGAAGGGCGAGAGCGCGGAGAGCGGGAACCAGTCGCGCAAGGGGTTCGTGATGCCGGTCTGCTTCGAGAGATCGTGCGCGAGGTGCGAGAGCGTGTAGCGCTGCGCGTGGCGCTGCTCGTCGGCGATGTCTTCGTCGCGGCCGGTGAAGCTCACGGGCTGGAAGCTCACGACCGTGACCTTGTCGGCGTTGTCGACCGCGAACTCCACGATCGGGCCGACCTGATCGTCGTTCACGCCACGCACGACCGTGACCACGAGGATGACGTCGATGCCGGCGGCGGCGAGCTCCTCGATGGCGCGCAGCTTCACGTCGTAGAGGTTTCCGATCTTGCGGTGCGAGTTGGCCGCGTTGGTCACGCCGTCGAACTGCAGGTAGGCCATGCGCAGGCCGGCCTCCTTGCACTTCTTCGCGAAGCCCGGCTCCTCGGCGAAGCGCAGGCCGTTGGTCGCGCACTGCACCGCGAAGTAGCCGATGTCGCGCGCGTACTTGATCGCGTCGACGAAGTGCGGGCTCATCGTGGGCTCGCCGCCCGAGAACTGGATCGACATCTGCCTGCGCGGGCGTACGCCGATCGCGTCGTCGAGGATCTTCTGGATCTCCTCCCAGCCGAGCTCGTGCACGAAGCCCACCTGGTTCGCGTCCATGAAGCAGGGGTCGCACATCATGTTGCAGCGGTTGGTCAGATCGACCGTGAGCACGCCGCCTCGCCCGAAGCGCACGCTGCTCGAGCCGTGGTCGTGGAGTGCGTCGGCCGTCATGGCGACGTCGCGTCCGGGGAAGAGGTGCTCGATGCGCGCGAGGAAGGCCGGGTCGATGCTGATGACGTCCTCGAAGAAGCCGTGCACCGGGCAGGTCTTCTGCATGACGACGTGGCCGTCCTTCTCGAGGATCGTGGCGCGGATCTCTCCCGGCTTGTCGGTCACGAGGTGGCGGATGTCCTCGTCGCCGCGCAGGATCGCGGCGCGGGCCTCCTTCACGCAGGTCGGGCAGAGGCTGTCGGTCTCGCGCGGCCAGCCGAGCCCTGGTTTGGTGCGCTCCTGGCCGCGCGGGATGGGCCGGTCGCTCCACTTCGGGTGGAAGGGCTCGGGCTCGGGGGCGAGGCGCCCGGCGAGCTCGAGCGCCTGGTAGACGCCGTCGGCGGTCGTGGTCACGAGGCGCTGCGCGAGCTTGGTCCAAGCCATGTGCCTCGACCCTACCCAAACGTCACCTCTGCAGGAAGGGCCCAGCCGCTTCCCGCCGAAGCAAGCGGCGCGCCGCCGAGCGAGAGCCTAGCCCGGCGGCGCGCCACATGCGCTACCTTGCCTGCCCGATGCTCCGCGCTCGAACGAGCCTCGCGGTCTGCTTGCTCGTCGTCGCGGCGCTGCCGATCGACGCCCACGGCCGGGCGGTCACGGAGGCGCCCGCGCAGCCGGAGCCTGCGCCGAGCCGCACGCTGCGCTCGAGCCTGGGCGTCGCGAAGGCGCGCGCGCGGCTGGTCGCCGCCGATCGGCGAGAGCGCAGGCTCGGGATCGAGCGGCTCGCGGCGCTCGGCACGGCCGAGTCACTCGACGTGCTGCTCGAGGCGCTGCGAGCCGGCGACACGCTGCGCGAGCCCGAGCTCCGGCTCTACGCGGTCCGCGCGCTCGCGCCTCACGCGGGGCGATCCGAGGTGCGCAGCTGGCTCCTGCGCGAGGCCTCCACCGCCGACGCGCGCAACCCAGGGCGCAGCCGCGAGCTCGACGCGCTCGTGCGCGAGACGGCCGCGCTCGCGCTCGCCCGCGAGGGCAGCGAGGCCTCGATCGCAGCGCTCGCCAGCCTCGCGGCCTCGCGCGGCGCGGCCTCGTCGTCGGCGCTCGCGGCGCTCGTGTACGCACGCCCGGAGCGCCTCGACGCGATCCTGTACTTGCCCGAAGAGCCCTCCGACCCGGAGAAAGGCGAGCCGGCCGAGGCCGAGCTCGTCGAGGGAGACGACGAGGCTCGGGAGGCGGCGAGCGGGCCCGCCTCTCGATCGGCCACCGAGGACGACGACGGCGAGACGAGCGCATCGGAGGCGGCGGCGCCGGGAGCGGGCGCTCCGACGAAGGCGGGCGCGAAGGCCACCGAGGCCGAGCGCAGCCCGCGCCTGCTCACGCCGTCGCTCCTGCGTCTCTACGGTGAGCTCGGTGACCTGCGCGCCTTGCCGATGCTCGTCGGCGAGCTCGAGCGCGGCGACCGTCCGGGGCGCGCCGCCGCTGCGCTCGCGCTCGCGAGGCTCGGTGACCACCGCGGCGTGGCGGCGGTGCTGCCGTGGCTCGAGGGCAAGGACGCGCGCGCGATCGACGACGCGGTCGCGGTGCTGCACGCGCTCGGGCGCTCGAGCGAGGCCGAGCGGGGGGTGCTCGCGATGTTGGAGCTCCGAGAGTCGCGCACGCTGGCGCTGCGACGAGCGCGCGCGGCGCCGTCTCCAGCGATCGCGAAGCGCGTGGAGGCCCTCTTGCCGGAGCTCGAGGGCGAGTCGCGCGCGCTGGCCGTGTCGGTGCTCGCGCGCGCCGGCGCCGTCGAGCCCTTGCGCGCGCTCGTGTCGGACGCCTCGGTGAGCGCCGCCGCGATGTCCGGGCTCGCGGAGTGCCCCGGCGAGCGCGCGCGCGCGCTCGTCACGGAGCTCGCCGACGCCTCCCTGCCCGAGCTGCGCAGAGCTGGGCTGCGCGTCGCTGTGCTGCGTGCGATCACGCTCGGCGAGCGCATCGCCGGGCTGTCCGAGCGCCTCGAGCGGCTGCTCGCCTCGAAGGATGCCTCGGATCGCGAGGCGGCGGGTTTCGGTTTGGTGGCGATCGGCGCGCGCGAGCCAGGCGAGCTCGTCGGGCGCGACGCCGAGCCCGACGTCGCGCTCCTCGCGGGCGCGGCGCGCGCGGCGATGCGCTCTCCCGGCTCGCTCGCCGCGCTCGGGCGGTACTTCGGTCCAGCGTCGCCTCGTGTGCCCGGCGCGCTCGAGCTCGCCGCCGGGCCGGCGCTCGGCGTGCCCGAGGTGGCCGACCGCGTCCCGCTCGCCACCCTGCTGCTCTGGGCGGAGTCCGGTGGACCTCTCGCGGCGCTCTCGGCGCGCGCGGCCCCTCGCCGCGACGACGGCACCTACGCGAGCCGCCTCGTGGCGCTCCTCCGGAGCCCCGATCCGACGATGCGCGTCGCCGTCGCCGCGGGGCTCGCCGAGTCGCGCGAGCCATCGATCACGGGACTGCTCGCCGAGGCCTACGTCGCGGAGCCCGACGCGCGTGTCCGGCGTGCGCTCGTCCGTGCGCTCTCGGCGCGACGCGAGCACGTGCGCGAGGCCACGCTGGAGTGGGCCGCCGAGCTCGACCCGGACGGCAGCGTGCGGGCGCTCGCGGCGAGCGGGCGACGCAGCACTTCGGCGGAGGCGGCGCCCTATGCAGAGCTGCTCGGGCTCGAGCGGGCGCGCGCGAGCCTCGTGCAGATCGACGCCGCCGGTCCGCGGGCGGACGGCTTCGCGCTGAGGCTCGTCGGCCCGAGCGGCTTCGCGGTGCCCGCGGTGCCCGCGCCCGACGGCGCGTTGCTCCTGGTCGGCTGGCCCTACGGCCGGGGCGCACTCGAGCTTGCGCCCGCTCTCGGGTCGGCGCAGGTTTCCGCACCATGACCGCGCCCGACGAGAGCTTCGAGGCGAGCACCGACCGGCTCACGAAGATCGTGGACGAGCTCGAGAGCGGTGAGCTCCCGCTCGAGAAGGCGCTCGCGCTCTTCGAGGAGGGGGTGCGGCTCGCGCGGCTGGCGCAGGAGCGCATCGAGCGCGCGGAGCGCCGCGTCGAGGAGCTGCTCGCGGTCGACGCCGACGGGCGTCCCATCGTGCGGGAGCTCGAGGAGCTCGGCGAGCAGGCCGACGAAGCCGGGGGCGGGCGGGTGCTCGAGCCGCGCTCGGATCCACGCCGTCGCAAGGGCCCACCGTGAGCGAGGCGCACGACGAGCCGCAGCCCGAGCGCCGCGCCGCGGCGCTCATCATCGGGACCGAGATCCTCACCGGCAAGATCCTCGACCGCAACCTGGGCGTGCTCGCCAAGACGCTGCGTCAGCTCGGCGTGCGCCTCGAGCGCGCGGTCACCGTGCTCGATGGTCTCGACGTCATCGCCTCGGAGCTGCGCGTGCTCGCCTCGCGTCACGACTGGGTGTTCACGAGCGGCGGGGTCGGCCCGACGCACGACGATCTCACGATGGACGCGGTGGCGCGGGCCTTCGATCGCGAGGTCGTGGTCTCGGAGCAGCTCGAAGGGCTCATCCGGCGCGCCTACGGCGAGCGCCTGCGCGAGGGGCACCTGCTCATGGCGCGCATCCCTCGGGGCGCGAGGCTCGTCTCCACCGTCGAGGTGCCCTGGCCCACGGTGGTGGTCGAGAACGTCTGGGTCCTGCCGGGGGTGCCCGAGATCTTCGCGCTCAAGATGAAGCAGGTCGTGGAGGTGCTCGGGCCGAGCGCGCCCTTCGTCTCCGTGGCGGCCTTCACGAAGCTCGACGAGGGCAACCTCAAGCCCCTGCTCGACCAGGTCGTCGAGCGCTTCCCCGACGTCGAGATCGGCTCCTACCCGAGGTGGACGGATCCCGTCGTGCGCACGAAGCTCACCTTCGACGGCCGAGACGCCACGCGCTGCACCGAGGCGCGTGACGCCTTCGTGGCGAGCCTGCCCGAGGGCGCCGTCGCGGAGCCACCGGCCGACGCCTGAGACGCGGGTGGCGGCCGCCACCCCCGCGCCGCTGTCCGCCAGGCCGAGCGAGGCTCGGAACCGCGAAAAGCGCCTGCGACGGCGCGGAGCCACGTGTGGCACGCGGCCTGCCAAAGGCGGGGCCATGGATCTCGAGCAAGGGCAGAGGGAAGGCGCACGTGAGCTCGCGTTTCGCGAGGGGCTCGAGCGCCTCGGTGACGCGGAGCTGGTGGCGCTCGTGCTCGGCACCGGCGGCACGGGCCGAGGTGTGGGTGTCGTCGCGAGCGAGACCCTCGAGCTGCTCGGCGGGCTCGCGGGGCTCTCGCGTGCAGGGGTCGGGCGCGTATCGGCCGTGCCCGGGCTCGGGCCGGTGAAGGCCCTCCGGCTGCTCGCAGGCATCGAGCTCGGGCGCAGGACGAGCGAGCGCGCGAGCGTGCCGAGGGCGAGGGTCTCGAGCTCGGCGGAGGTCGCCGCGCTCTTCGGCGCGCGGCTCGGTCAGCTCGATCACGAGGAGCTCTGGATCGTCGCGCTCGATGGGCGCAACGGCGCGCGTGGCATGCGGCGCGTCGCGCAGGGCGGGCTGCACGGCTGCGCGGTCTCGGCGCGCGACGTGCTGCGGCTCGCCCTGCTCGAGGCCGCGAGCGCGCTCGTGCTCGTGCACAACCACCCGAGCGGTGACCCCACGCCTTCACCCGAGGACATCGCGATGACCCGCGTGCTGGCGGAGGCCGCGGAGATCGTCGGCGTCGCCGTGGTCGATCACGTCGTCGTCGCGCGCGGCGCCTACGCCTCGATGCTCGACCTGGGGCTCTTGCCTTGAGGCGCACCCGAGCGCGGCGAGCTCAGGGGCCCTGGGCCGCCGCTCGCGCATCCTCGTAGGCGTTCACGAAGACGGGCGAGGAGAGCAGCGTCGCCATGCGCGAGAGCGTCTCGCTGGGGAGCGCTTCGGCGAGATCGGTGTCGTCGGGCAGAGGGGCCTCGGTGTCGATGAGCTGCGGCGAGCCCCAGTCGGTCGGCAGCACGAGCTTGTAGCGGCCGTCGATCACCGCGACGCGCGCGAGCTCCTGCTGGAGCACGCTCGACGCGAGGATCGGCAACCTGCGCGGCGCGGGCTGGGGTACCAGCCGACCGAGCAGATCATCGCCGTGGCAACCATCGAGCGAAGGCGCGGGGTGGAGGTAGCGCGCGAGCGTGGGGGTGAGATCTGCGAGGCTCACGGGGTCGGTGACGCGCGCTTGGCCCAGGCCCGGCACCCGGATCGCGAGCGGCACGCGGATGAGCGACTCCCACAAGAAGACCGAGTGGACCCAGAAGCCGCCGTCGCCGAGGCCCTCGCCGTGGTCCGAGACGAAGACCACGACGGTGTCGTCGGCGATGCCGAGCTGCTCGAGGCCCTCGAGCAGCCTGCCGAAGGCCGCGTCGACGCCGCGCGCCGCCGCGCGGTAGGAGACGTGCAGCGCGCCCTCTTCGGTCACGCCGTGGCGCTCCTTGATCGACTGCAGATGTCTGCGGTCGAGCTCGCGCCAGTTGTGTACGTCGAAGTGGAAGAGCCACGTGAAGAAGCGCTGCCCCTGTCGCTGACTCATCCAGTCGAGGGAGCGCGTGACGAGCTCGTCGGCCGTGGGCATGTCGGCGCCGTAGCCCCACACGCCGGCCACCTCGTGGTCGACCGAGCGGTGGATTTCGTCGAAGTCCGAGAAACCCGGGTAGAGCTTCTCGAGGAACTGCTGCGCGCTCTCGGGGATGAAGAGCGAGGACCTCACGCCACGATCCCGGGCGACCGAGAGCAGGGTCGGGCGCTCGTGGGAGCCGACGAGCTTCGTGCCCTCCGACACGACACGTCGCCGGTCGTAGTGACCGCCGATCATGCAAGGCAGGGCGGTCAGCGTGTCGGAGCCGCAGCTGTAGGCGCGCTCGAAGGACAAGCTGCTGCGCGCGAACTTCGCGGCCTCCGGCATCATCGTCGGATCCGAGGCGACGTCGTAGCGCAGGGTGTCGACGTAGAAGACGACCACGTTGAAGTCGATGTCGTCCGGGCGGAGCGCGTCGATCGCGGCTGCGACCCGCGGCGGCTCTCGGTACGGCAGATCCCAGCGAGGATCGCGCCTCACGGCGTCGACGCCATAGCGGCCGAGCAGCTCCGCGATGCGTGCGTCGCCGAGCCCGCCGAGCCCGCCGTCATCGGCGCGGGTGGCGCGCCTCGCCGCGCGCACCGCGTAGTACGGGTGCGCCGCGAGCTGCTCGAAGGCCTCGATGCTCGCCTCGCGGCGGGCCGGCTCGAGCCAGAAGCGCAGCGACAGGCCACCCACGAGCGCGGAGAGACCCACGGCGGCGAAGGCCGAGAGCCGCCCCCAGGGTCGCTCGCGCGGCAGCGCACGCTCGATGCCCAGCGAAGCGGCGGCGACGACGAGCAGGCTCGCGTAGAGCTCGATCGCGGCGTGCAGGCGCGCGTAGAGCGCCACCAGCCAGGTCTGGTCGAGCACCAGCAGCAGGACCCCACCGACGAAGGACAGCGCGAGCGCGACGAGACGCGGCCGCTCCCCGACACCGTCGGCGGCCTGCCTCGGCCTCGCAGCGCAGGCGAGCCCACCCGCGAGCAGGCCCGAGCCGAGCAGGATGCCACGAGGCGCCCACACGGCGACGACGCTGCCGCGCTCGCGCGCGCTCGCGAAGCTCCCGAGCACCTCCTCGGACAGGGCCCAGGCCACCGCGCCGCCGACGGCGAGCAGCGTGAGCCCCCAGCGCAGCCAGGGGCGCGTCGCGCGTTCGGCGAGCAGCGAACTGAGCGCGATCCACGCGCCCGCCGCCACCCCCAGTCGGAGCGCGCTCGCAGAGAGCACCTCGATGGCGACGGTGGTGTCCGGCCTGGCCGCGTCGAGCTGGCCCGCGATGACGCGATCGGCGAGCAGCAGGATCGCGGCCAGCACCCCCGAGCCGAGCACCCAGGCGAGAAGCCACCGGAGCGCGGCCTCGACCCGGGCCGCGCGACCCCTCGAGAGGCGCGCGGCGCCGCCCGCCGCGCTGGGGGCAGGTCTCGCGGTGGTCGCAGCCTGGGATCGACGCATGCTCGGCGTGGGACTGGGCGTGGGGGCTACGGAGCGAGCTCGAGGCGGGCGGTGCCTCGCGCGAGAGGAGGCTTCGGGCGGGGTGGGGGGGCCGACGGGCTCGACGCCGGCTTCCGGGCGGGCTCGGCCGCAGGTTGCGTGGCGAGGAGACCCTCGGATAGTTTAGCCTCTCACGATGGGGCAAACGGACTCCATCCACTTCTACCCCAGGACCGACGTCGGGCGCGTTCGCGACCACAACGAGGACAACTACCTCGTCGATCGCAAGCTGCAGCTCTTCATCGTCGCCGACGGGATGGGTGGACACGCAGCAGGCGAGGTGGCGAGCGCGCTCGCCGTGCGCCTCATCCACCAGGACATCAAGCGCCGACAGGAGCTGGTGCGCGCCTACGCGGCGGGCGAGGCCTCGCGTGACGCGGCGCGCGAGATCCAGGCGCTCATGGAGTCGGCGGTCCTCCGGGCCTGCTCACGCATCCACGAGGAAGCGAAGAGCGACTCCGCGAAGCGCGGCATGGGCACGACGCTCTCCGCGCTGCTCGTGGCGGGCGCGCACGGCTTCGTCGCCCACGTCGGCGACAGCCGCATCTACCTCTACCGCGGCGGGCGGGTCGAGCAGATCACCGAGGACCACACGGTCTACAACGAGCTCGTGCGCCGCGGTCGGCTCACCAAGGAGCAGATCGAGCGCGTGGCCCAGAAGAACGCCGTCACGCGCGCCGTCGGCGTCTACGAGCGCGTCGACGTCGACACGCTCGTCATCGACGTCCTGCCCGGCGACCAGTTCCTGCTCGCCTCGGACGGGCTGCATGGCTACATCAACCACACCGCGGAGCTCGAGGCGTACTTCGAGGACGACGACGGTGAGCGAGCCGCCGACGAGCTCATCGAGCTCGCGAACAAGAAGGGCGGCGGCGACAACATCACCTGCCTGCTCGTGCGCGTCGGCGGGGTCGGGGCAGACGCAGCGCAGGCCGCGCGCAAGCTCGAGCAGAAGAAGGAAGCGCTGCGGAACATGCCGCTCTTCTCCAAGCTCCAGGAGCGCGACCTGCTCCGCATCATGCAGGTCGCCGAGGTGATGGAGTTCGAGGCCGGCCAAGAGGTCGTACGCGAGGGCGAGCGCGGAGACGAGCTCTTCATCGTGGTCGACGGCATGCTGCACATCCTGCGAGGCGAGCAGGTCCTCAGCGAGGTCGGCGCGGGCGAGCACTTCGGCGAGATGGCGCTCATACGCGCCACGCCGCGCTCGGCCACCGTACGCGCGGTCGAGCACAGCGAGCTCATCGCGCTCAGGCGGAGCGACTTCTTCGCGATCCTGCGCAAGGAGTACGAGCTCGCGGGCAAGCTGCTCTGGCAGTTCCTCGGCGTGCTCGCCGATCGTCTCGACCAGACCTCGCGCGATCTCTCCTTCGCGAAGGAGGAGCTCGCAGCGGAGGACATCACCGACGCCATCGCCGAAGACGAAGATGCCGCCGCCGGTGGCCCACGCTCGAGCCGCGTCCCGCGCACGCCCGCGGCCCAGCCCGCCGATCCTGCCGCCGAGCCCGCGTCGTCGCCTTCGGCCGCGGAGGCGCAGGCCTCCGGCGCCGAGCCGGGAGCGAGCCCCGCTGGCGACGGTGGAACCGAAGCTCACTGAAGCCTCGCGCGCGAGGTCTGGCTGGGCTCGCGCGGCTGGCTGGGCTCGCGCGGCTGGCTGGGCCCAACGAGTGCACCCGCGAGCCCTGCGTATCGCCGTCGTCACGCTGGGGCTCGTCTGCTCCTGGGCCTGGCCCGCTCGCGCAGACGAGCCGCGTCTCCCGGCGGAGCCGCGCACGATGCAGGAGCCGGGGGAGCACGTGCTCGTCGCAGACGCCTTCGACGAAGGCGACCTCTTCGATCTGAACGTCGGGCTCGACTACGAGCTCTACGGACGCACCGCGAGGGTGCATCGCCGCGGCCGCGAGGTGGCGAGCTACGAGCACAGCGTCTCGCGCCTCGTGCCGCGCATCGAGGTCGGCCTCTACCGCGACCTCGCCTTCGTGCTGCGCCTGCCCCTCGTCTTGAGCGACTCGCGAGCGCTGCGACCGCCCGAGGGCTCGCCCGGGATCGTACTCGGTGCGCCCGGCGAGCCGTTGCTGCGCCTCCCTTTCCGCGCGGCGGAGCGCTCGGGACTCGAGTTCCTCGCCGTCGGCCTCGACGCGGCGCCGCTCTCCGCCGTGCGAGGCACCGGCCCCTTCGAGCTTCGCGTCGGCGGAGAGCTGCGCTTCGCCTTGGGCGACGCGATGCATGCCTGCCGTCAAGACGCCCCCGATGGCGAGGTCGCCTGTGCGCACCCGGGCGACGTCGATCGCGACGGGAGGCGTGGCCCGGGCGAGCCCGACGCGCGCGGGCCGGTGGAAGCGGGCATCACGCGAGGCACGCTCGGTCTCGAGCTGCACGCGGCCGCGTCCAGGCGGATCGGGGCGCTCGAGCCCTTCCTGCGCGCGAGCCTGCTCGTCGAGCTGCCCACGAGCTCCATCTGGGACGCTCCCACGGGCGGCACGGGGCCCGCCGCGCCTCCCGCGCAGATCGACGGGGCGCTCGGGCTCGCCTTCGTGCCCTGGGAGAACCGAGAGAGGTTCTCGCGCTTCACCGTCGACGGATACACCGAGCTCGAGCTCAGAACTCGCGGGCGAGACTTCGCCGAGCTCTTCGACGCGCTCGGGACGAGCAGCGCTCCCAGTCTGCGGCAGGCGGTCGAGCGCTCGGGGGTCCGCGCCCATGCGACGGGCCTCGAGGTCGTCGAGGAGCACGCGCGCATCGGGCTCGGCACGAGCGTCACCTGGCAGCCGAGCCTGCTCGTGAAGATCGGCGCGGGTCTGCGCCTCGCCTGGGACACGCCGCACACCATCACCGACGAGCAGCCCTGCGGCGACGACGCCTGCGCGGGCTCCGCGCCCACGAACCCCGCCTACCGCGAGGTGCTCCACGGCGACGCCGAGCGATTCTCGGTGGAGAGCGCGCTCACCGTGGCCTTCGGCGCGCGCGGCGTCGTGATGTTCTGAGCGATCCGTTTGTCGCGTGGCAGCGCGACCTCTCCTACGTTAGGACTGCGAGTCCAAGGCGATGCATTTCACCGTCAGCGAATCCGAAGCCGGCACGCGTCTCGACAAGCTCCTCGTGCAGCGCGTGGCTGGGCTCGGGCGGGCAGGCGTGAAGCGCCTCTTCTCGCTGGGCAAGGTGCGCGTGCGCACCGAGCTCGAGGGGCGCGCGCACCGCGCCTCCAAGGGAGAGGTCGCGCAGGGCGGGCAGGTCATCGAGGTCGACGTCGAGGAGCATAGCGTCGACGCCGTGCCCGATCCCGAGGCGCCGCTCCACGTCGTCTTCGAGACGGCGCAGCTGCTCGTGCTCGAGAAGCCCGCCGGGCAGCCCACCGCGCCGCTGCAGCCGGGCGAGAAGGGCTCGCTCGCCAACGCGCTCGTCGCGCGCCACCCCGAGGTGAAGAGCTGCGGCTTCTCGGCGCGCGAGCCAGGGCTCTGCCACCGGCTCGACACCGACACATCCGGCCTCGTGCTCGCGGCGCGCGACCCCGTCGTCTTCGACACGCTCGTCGCGGGTCTGCGCGAGGGCCGTCTCGACAAGCGCTACCTGCTCGTGTGCAGCGCCGAGGATCTCGGCGAGTCGGGCACGATCGACATTCCCCTCGCGCCCCACCCGAAGGATCGCCGCCGCGTGCTCGCCTGCACGCACCCGCGCGACGTGCACCGCCTCGAGCCCCGCGCCGCGAGCACCTCGTGGACCAAGCTGCGGGAGCACGGGGGCCTCGCGCTCGTCGAGGCGCGCGCCCCGCGCGCGCTGCGCCACCAGATCCGCGCGCACTTCGCCGCGATCGGTCACCCGCTGGTCGGCGACGCGCTCTACGGCGGCGAGCAGGGCCGAGGCATCGCGCGTCACGCGCTGCACGCCGCGCGCATCGCGTGGCCAGGCGACGCCGTCGTACCCGCCTTCGTGGTGAGCTCGCCGCTGCCCGAGGACATCGCCGCGCTCGTGCCCGAGGGCTGAACCGAACGCGCCACCCTGCGCCGTGTGGAAGGCGCGATCGTGGCGCGGGCGCAATCATTGCGCGAGCAACGAGACCTGCTGACACGTGAAGCGGTCTTCATGTATCCGATCGGGTCATGGAGACTCGAGCCTGGCACGCGCTCGAGGCCGAGGCGGTCCTGCGTGAGCTCGACGCGGGCCCTCGCGGCCTCACGGACGAAGAAGCCCGAAGGCGCATCGAGCGCGACGGGCCGAACCGGATCACCAAACGCAGGGGAAAGAGCGCGCTGCGCAAGCTCGCAGCGCAGTTCACCGAGCCGCTCGTGGTCGTGCTGATCGCTGCGGCGCTGGTCTCGATCGCGCTCGACGACGTGGTCGACGCGATCGTCATCGGCGCCGTCGTGCTCGTGAACGGGCTCATCGGCTTCGTGCAGGAGCGGCGCGCCGAGCAGGCCATCGAGGGCCTCGACCGGCTCGTCGTCACCGAGGCCACCGTGCTGCGCGACGGGGCCAAGCGGCGTGTGCCGAGCGAGGAGCTCGTGCGCGGCGACCTCGTGCTCCTGCAGTCCGGTGACACCGTACCGGCCGATCTGCGCCTGCTCGAGCTGCGCGATCTGCAATGCGAGGAGGCGCCGCTCACGGGCGAGTCGGTCCCCTCCTCGAAGAGCCTCGAACCCCTGCCTGCCGACACCTTCGTGGGCGACCGCAAGAACCTCGCATTCGCCGGCATGTCCGTCACCTACGGCCAAGGCAAGGGCGTCGTCGTCGCGGTCGGCGACGCCACCGAGACGGGCCGCATCGCCGACATGCTCTCGAAGGCCACGAGCCTCGAGACTCCGCTCACCCAGCGCATCGCCGCGCTCTCGAGGCTGCTGGTCTGGAGCATCCTCGGCGCGGCGGCGCTCCTCTTCGGCCTCGAGGCCCTACGGGGCGCGAGCCTGGTCGACACCTTCAACGCCGCCGTCGCGCTCGCGGTCGGTGCGATCCCCGAGGGGCTGCCCGCCGCGGTGACGATCCTGCTCGCGGTCGGCGTCTCGTCGATGGCGAAGCGCCGCGCGATCGTGCGCCGCTTGCCTGCGGTCGAGACGCTCGGCAGCACGACGGTCATCTGCTCCGACAAGACCGGCACGCTCACCGAGAACCAGATGACCGTGACGACGCTGCTCGTCGCGGGGGAGCGCTACGAGCTGAGCGGAGAGGGCTACGCGCCCGAGGGAGAGCTCTTGCGGGAGGGTGCGCGCTTCGACGCCGCCGGAGCGCCCAGCGTGGAGGAGTGCTTGCGCGCGGGCGCGCTCTGCAACGACACACGCATCGCGCGCGAAGGCGGCGAGGTGAAGGTCGAGGGCGATCCGACCGAAGCCGCGCTGCTGGTCGGCGCGGAGAAGCTCGGCCTCGTCGGCGCGGCGCTCGAGGCCTGGCCACGCCTGGACGTCGTGCCCTTCGAGTCGGAGCACATGTACATGGCGACGCTCCACGCTCGTACCGGCGACCAGCCGGTGCTCTACGTGAAGGGCTCCTCCGACGCGCTGCTCGCGCGCTGCGTCGACCAGCTCGACCGAGCAGGGCAGCTGGTCCCGCTCGATCACGACGCGCTGCACGCCGAGGTCGAGCGCCTCGCCGCCGACGGTCTGCGTGTGCTGCTCGTCGCGCGACGCACGCTCGAGGCGGGCAGGGCGCACATCGGGCACGACGACGTGACGGGGCTCAGCCTGCTGGGGCTCGTCGGCATGATCGACCCGCCGCGCGCCGCCGCGAAGCAGGCCGTCGCGGACTGCCGCGGCGCGGGCATCGCGGTGAAGATGATCACCGGCGATCACGCCGTCACGGCCTCGGCGATCGCGGCCGAGATCGGCCTCGAGGGCGAGCGCACCCAGGCGGGGAGGCTGCGCGCGGTGACCGGCAAGGAGCTCGGCGAGATCGCCGACGAGGCCCTGCCGGAGATCGCCGAGCGTGTCGCCGTCTTCGCGCGCGTCGCGCCCGAGCAGAAGCTCCGCCTCGTGCGGGCGCTCCAGGCGCGTGGGCACGTCGTGGCGATGACCGGCGACGGCGTGAACGACGCGCCCGCGCTCAAGCAGGCCGATATCGGCGTCGCGATGGGCAGGGGAGGCACCGACGTCGCGCGCTCCGCGGCGGCGATGGTGCTCACCGACGACGACTTCGCCACGATCGCCGCCGCCGTCGAGGAGGGGCGCGGCGTCTACGACAACCTCGTGAAGTTCATCGCGTGGACGCTGCCGACCAACGGTGGCGAAGCGCTGGTGCTGCTGCTCGCCGTGCTCTTCGGCGCACAGCTGCCCGTCCTGCCCGTGCAGCTTTTGTGGGTGAACATGGCCACGGCGGTCTTGCTGGGCATCGCGCTCGTCTTCGAACCCAAGGAGCCCGGGCTCATGGGGCGCAAGCCTCGCCCGGTGGCTGCGCCGATCCTCAGCGCGTCGATCCTCTGGCGGATCGTGCTGGTCTCTTCGCTCATCGCGCTCGCGGCCTTCGGCCTCTTCGAGCTGGCTTCGTCTCAGGGCGAGTCCATCGAGGTCGCGCGCACCGTGGCCGTGAACACGGTGGTCGTCGCCGAGGTGGGTTACCTCTTCGCGTGCCGGAGCCTGAGCCTTCCGATCTGGAAGCTCGGTTTGTTCAGCAACCGCTGGGTCTGGGTGGGCGCGTTCGTCATGCTCGCCGCACAGCTTGCGATCACCTACGTGCCGCTCATGAACCGCCTCTTCCACACCGCGCCGCTGCCGCTCGTGTGGTGGGGAGCGTTCACCGCGGTGGGCGGCGTGGTCTTCGCGCTCGTCGAGCTGAAGAAGCTCGTCGGTCGCCGCGCGCGCTGAGGACCCGAGCCGCGCTGCTCCGGTCCGCCCGCCTTCAACCCGCTCGCGCCGCCGTCTCCTTCGTGCGCTCACGCGGCACCTTCACGGCCTCGAGCGCGCGCGCCGGGGGGCGGCGCTTGGGCTCCGCCGCCGCGCTCTTCGCGACGCCTGAGGCAGCGGAGTCGAGCTGCTCCGCGGCGACGCTCTCGTCGGCGCTGAAGCTCCTGAGCAGCGCGTGACACAGCTCGGCGGTGAGCTTCGCCGTCGGTAGCTTCGGCGCGAAGGCGAGCACCAGCTCGTCGGGTTTGCGACCGGGGCGCGCGAGCCCGTGCGGAGCGAGCCGCTTGGCCGCTTCGTGGCTCGCCGAGCCCGTGCGCACGCGCACCAGCAGCTCAGGCAGCAGGATCCAGCCGCCCGGACCGAGCTCCGGCGCGACGGCGACCTCGAGCGAGCTGAGCCCGGGCAGCGCGCGCTTGGGCAGCACCGTGAGGCGGAGCTCGTCGGCGTCGGCGCTGCCGCGCGGCAGGCGCACGCGCGGGATCACACGCAGCGCTTCGCCCTTCTTGGGACCGAGCGATCGCTGCAGCTCGGCGAAGAAGGCGACGGGGCTCGCCGCGAGGTCGGGCGCGAGCGCGCGTCCTTGGCCGGTGAGCAGCAGAGCGAAGAGCGGCAGGCTGTCGAGCGCGAAGAGCACCGCGTGGTAGGTCGAGCTCTGCGCGACCGCGAGGCTGCCCACGGCGACGAGCAGCACGAGCGCAGCGAAGCCGAGCTTGCCAGCCCGCGTGCTCGGGTCGAAGTAGCTGCGCTCGGCCGCAGGCGCTGGATCGAAGACCTCGCGGGCATGCACCGCGAGCCAGCTGCCCGGGCCGCGAAGCTGGGCTCGAGGGAGCGCGGGCAGGCGCCACACGAGCGCCGTCGCGAGCGCTACCGCGACCGCCCCGGGCAGGCTCGAGGCGAGCTCGAGGTGCAGCGCGATGCCCGCGAGCGTGGCGCAGGCCGCTGCCGGGGCGCGCAGCCAGAACGGCATCGGCACGAGCGCGCGCAAGACGAGCGCCCTCTCCTCGGCGCGGCGGGCGAGCTCGAGCTCACGACCGACCACGAGCAGCACGAGCACGAGGAAGGCAGCGATCGCCACGGCGAGCGCCGCCGAAGAGCGCAGATCGCCCAGCGCGGGCAGATCGAAGCCGGGCTGGGCGCGGGTCACCACGGCGGCCGCCGCGCCCTCCCCGTCGGCCGACCCGGCCAGGCCGAGCACACGCCGGTCGACGCGCAGCCGCCACTCGACGCGCTCGCCCCGCGGCGCGTAGGGGCGCACGATCTCCAGCGCGTCGACGCCCGGCCTGCGCGTGAGCGAGGACAGCGAGGTCTCGAGCTCGGCCTCGTCGTCCTCGCCCTCGCCCGGCTCGAAGACGCGCGGCACGTTGGCCGACTGCGGCACCTCGAAGAGCGCGCGTGTCGTCTCGAGCCCGTCGTCCCAGGCCGGCCCCGTCCACGCGAGCTTCGCCATGCTGCCGTCGGGCGCGAGCAGGCCGCGCGCGAGCAGGTCGGTGCGGTAGCGCACGAAGAGCAGGTAGGTCCCGCGACCGACGCCTTGGCCGCCATCGATCTCGATCTCGAGATCGGTCCTCGTGCCTTCGCCCTCGGTGGTCGACTTTCGCTCGACCCGGATCGGGCGCGCACCGTCGAGCGCGCCGCGGTCGGCGTCCTTCTTCAGCACGACGTAGCCGCTCGGATCGGTCTCGGCGTCGTCGTCGACCCCACGCACGCTCAGCCGTTCGAGCGGGCCACCCGAGACGAGCAAGACGATCCTGTGCTCGACCGTGGCCTTGCCACCTTGCTCGAGCGCCACACGAACGTCGTCACGCGCGACGTGCAGCTCGACCCACGCGCTCGCGAGCCCTGGCGCGAGCCACGCGACGAGCGCGGTAGCGAGCGCGAGGAGCGCGGCAGCGGAGGAGCGCCCGAGGCGCGGCGAGGTGCGCCTGGCGCGCATGGCCCGGGTTTCCCACGCCCCCCCTCGCCGGGCCAAGTTGGCGGAACTCCGCGCCTCGAGCGCGGCGCGCGCCAGCTCAGAACGCGGCGCCGAGGCCGATCGAGCCGAGCAGGCCGATGGTCACGTCTTCGTCGTAGAAGCTGACCGAAGCACCGGGCACGTCGCCCGCACCCGGCGCGACGAGCGTGACCTGATCGCCGGTGCGGATGTCGACGCCGAGTCCGCCCGAGAGGTGGAAACCGCCGTTGCGGCCGAAGACGTGCGAGCTGCCGAAGAGCATGCCGAAGATCGGCGAGCTCACCGTGCCGCTGGCCGTGCTGTCGTCGAGCAGGGGGTGCTGCAGCGTGGCTTCGAAGCTCTCGAAGCCCGCGACACCCTTCAAGAAAAATCCGCGCAGTGGCGTGCCCTGGAAGTAGACGCCCACCGCACCCAGGACCGAGACGCCGCTCGCGTCGATGCCGTCGCCGGGCGCACCGAAGATCCAGCTCGGAGCGACCTCGACCGTGAGCGGACCCCACACGGCGAGCTCGGCCTCGAGCGAGACGCGGCGGTAGATGAGATCGAAAGGATCGAAGCGGATGCCCAGCGTGCAGCAGCTCGGCGGCTTCGGCGCGCGCGGCGGGGGCGGCCCCTCGGGCGGCCTCGGTCCGTAGCCCTGCTGCGGGTAGCCCTGCTGCGGGTAGCCCTGCTGCGGGTAGCCCTGCTGGGGGTAGCCCTGCTGGGGGTAGCCCTGCTGCGGATAGCCCTGCTGCGGGTAGCCCTGCTGCGGGTAGCCCTGCTGGGGGTAGCCCTGCTGGGGGTAGCCCTGCTGGGGGTAACCCTGCTGGGGGTAACCCTGCCCGGGCTGCGGAGGCGGCACTGGCTGTGGCGCGGGCTGCGTGCTCGGGGCGGGGGCCTCGGGCGGCGGCGCGTCCTGCGCTTCTGCCGCGAGCGGCGCGGAGGCGAGGAGACTGCATGCGGCGAGCGGGATCCAGCGATGGGCCGAAAGCATGCGTCGGAGCCTACACCCGAGTCCGCGCGCGTCGACCTCGCTTCGAGCAGCTGCGCCCACGGTCCACGCGCGCGCGGGCGCCCCTGGAGTGCGCCGTGGTAGGAGCGTCGCCATGCGCCGCACGACCGAGAACTGCTTCGAGGTGGCCCGCCCCCAGCGCGCCCTCCTCCAGGCGCTCGCCGGGGTCTCTCACGAGCGCCTGCGCGAGATGCGCCGCTTGCTCGAGCCCTTCATCACCGCCGAGCGCGCCGCGCGCCTCGACCGCGTCTTCGCCGACAGGCTCGACAGCGTCACCGTCTTGCTCGACGCACCCCACGATCCGCACAACGGCGCCGCGGTCATCCGCTCCTGCGACGCCTTCGGTGTGCACCGCCTCGCCGTGCTCGAGCGCCGCGAGAGCTTCCTCGCGTCGTACACCGTCGCGCGTGGCGCGCAGCGCTGGGTGCAGATCCAGGCCGAACGAGAGCTCGAGCCGCTCGTCGAGCCGCTCGAGGCCGAGGGCTACGAGCTCATCGGTACCCACCCCGACGGGGAGCTCTTGCCGGGCGAGCTCGCGCGCATCCCGAAGCTCTGCCTCGTGCTCGGCAACGAACGCGAGGGCATCGGCCCCGATCTGGCCGCGCGCTGCCGCCGCGCGGTGCGCATCCCCATGCGCGGCTTCGTCGAGAGCCTCAACGTCAGCGTCTGCGCTGCGCTCCTGCTCTCCGCGGCCACGAGCGGCAGGCCCGGCGACCTCAGCGAGGCCGAACGTGAACGCGCGATGGTGCGCGCGCTCATCCTCACCCTGCCGCAGGCGCCCGCGATCCTCGCCGCGCTCGGCTTCGAGGTCCCACCCCCCGAGCCGCTCGCAGGCCGTTCCGCGACGCGGTCTCCGTGCTAAGCGCCGCGGGCATGAGCGACGCTCCCCGTGCACTCGTCACCGGCGCATCGAGCGGCATCGGCGCCGCGCTCGCCGCGCGCCTCGCACGTCGCGGCCACGCCGTCTGGCTCGCCGCTCGCCGCAAGGAGGCGCTCGAGGCCGAGGTCGCGAGCATCCGCGCCGCGGGAGGCCTCGCCGAGGCCGTCGTGCTCGACGTCTCGGATCCCGAAGCGGCGGAGGCGCGCGTGCGTGAGCTCGACGCCGAGGTCGGCGGCTTCGATCTCGTGATCGCCAACGCCGGCATCGGCGGTCGCGCGCGCCCCGTCGCCGAGCAGAGCTTGGCCGACTTCCGCAGCCTCGTGGAGACCAACCTGCTCGGCGCCGTCGCGACCTTGCTCGCGGTCGTGCCCGGCATGCTCGCGCGTGGCCGCGGGCACCTCGTCGGCGTCACGAGCCTCGCAGGCGAGATCCCGCTGCCCGCCGGCGCCGACTACGGCACCAGCAAGGCCGCGCTGAGCTTCTTCCTCGAGAGCGCTGCGAGCGATCTCGGGCCGCGAGGCATCCACGTGACCGACGTGCGCCCCGGCTTCGTGAAGACGCCGCTCACCGACAAGAACCGCTTCCCGATGCCCTTCTTGGTCCCGCTCGACGAGGCCGCGGAGCTCGTCGACCGCGCCATCGCCAAGAAGCAGCGCGTCGTGCGCTTCCCCGCGCCGCTCGCGCTCGCGCTGTCCAGCGCTCGCCTCATGCCCGCGGTGATGCGAGACGCCATCGTGAACAAGAAGCGACCCGTCTGAGCTCGGTCGCGCCTCAGCGCGACACGACCGGGAAGGCCTCGCGGTACTGGCGCATCGCCTCGACCTCGTCGACCGAGTGCTCGTAGCCGGTCGCCTTGCGGAAGGCCGCATCGTCGACCACCACCGGGTGCTTCACGTGGCTGAGCGCGCCCGGCGGCAGCTTGGGCAGCCCGAAGCGACCCATCGCGCCGCGGAAGGCGAATTCGGGCACCCAGAACGCCCTGCGCCCCGTTTGGCGGATGAGCACGGAGAGCGGCACCGGCTGGGGCCCGGCGACGTTGTACACGCCGCGCAGCCGCGTGCGCACGCTGAGCTCGATCGCGCGCGCCACGTCGCGCTCGTGCATGAACTGGAAGAGCGGATCGAAGCCGATGACCATCGGCACCCACGGCCCGCGCACGAAGCTCGCGAGCGTGCCGTGCCCGGTCGGCCCGAGCGTGTAGACCATGCGCAGCACCGTGGTGGTGATCTCGGGCAGGCGCCAGAGCGCGCTCCCGGCGTAGAGATCGGCGGCGACGAGATCGGCGAGCTCGGGGAAGGTCGTCATCGCCATCGGGGGCTCGTCTTCGGTGTGGTAGAGCGGCGTGTCCGGCCCCGCACCGTAGTAGGTGTGGCGCCCGGCGAAGACGACGTGCTCCACGCCGTAGCGCGCCGCGTGCTCGAAGACCGCGCGCGTACCGCCGAGGTTGATGCGGTAGCGATCCTCGCTGCGCGCCACGAGGTGCGTGACCGTCGCCATGTGCACGACGACCTGGGGGCGCGTCGTGCGGAAGACGTCCTCGGCCGGTCGCGAGCGTATGTCGACCCGGTGCATCTCGAGGCCCTCGGGCGCCTCGGGCCAGCTGCGTCGATCGATGCCGACCACCTCGTGTCCGGCCTCGAGCAGCTTCATCGCGACGATGCGCCCCGTGGCGCCGGAGATGCCGGTGATGAGGATCTTCACGACGCGCCTCCCTCTCGATCCGTGGCGCGCGCGTGGCCGTGCCCGGGCTCCGGCTCGAGCGAGACCGCGCGCCCGATGACGCGCTTCTCTCCCTCGCTCAGGTTCGCGAGCGTGCGCGAGGCGAAGTCCTCCCGCCGCTCCCGGCCGCGCTCGATCATCGTCGCGATGGCGGTGCGCACCTCTTCGACGTAGCCCGAGATCACGCTGTCGCTCTCGGCCCCCGTGCCCTCGAAGTAGATGGGCTCGCCGTACTCGACCTCGAGCCGCACCGGCAGCGGCACCGGCACGAGGTACGGCACGATCGGCACGTAGGGCGCGCCCACGAGCCGGCCGAGCAGCTCCGCGTTCGCCACCGTGGGGAAGGCCGCGCCTCCCCCGAGGAAGGCGAAGGGCACGATCGGCGACTTGGTCTTCATCGCGAGGCGCACGAAGCCGGTGCCGAAGCGCACGAGCGAGTAGCGGTCCTTGTAGAGCTTCGCCGTGCCCTTCGCGCCTTCGGGGAACACCATGAGCAGGCGCTCGTCCTCGAGCAGGCGCTCGGCGTGCTCCGGCAGGCCCGTGAGCTGCCCGAAGCGCGAGCTCAGCATCGAGGCGAAGGGCATGCGGTTGAGGAACTTCTCGATCATGCCCTGCGCGAGGCGAGGCGGCTCCTTCGCGAAGAACATCGACGCGATGACCATCGCCCCGTCGATCGCGATTCCACCCGAGTGGTTGCCGACGAGCATGCAGCGCCCGTGGCGGGGCACGTGCTCGACGCCGAGCGCCTTCACCGAGAAATAGTGGCGGTAGAAGGGCTCGATCGCCGTGAAGCCGAGCGCGAGGTGCTTCTTCGAGACGCCGTAGCGATCGACGCCGAAGCGGTTCCAGGGGATCTCGAGCCGCTCGATGCGGCCCTTCACTTCGGGGCTCACGAACAGGGACACGTAGCGCCTCCGCTGTAGGGATCGTGAAGGGTAGCCAAGCGCGCGAGGGATGGATCCACTTTCAGAGAGCGGCTGCGCGCGCTAGGTCTCGGTCTCCCACCGCGAGGAGTCCATGAGCGAGCTTGCGATCCCGACCCGAGGCCGTGACAAGGCGGAGCTCTTCCGCGCGATGGAAGCGATGCGCAGCGCCGACGCCGACTGGCGCGACGGGCGCACCTTCAGCCTCGTCTACTTTCCCGGCGAGGAGCACTACGAGTTCCTGAAGAAGGCCCACAACCTCTACTTCAGCGAGAACGGCCTGAACCCCATGGCCTTCCAGAGCCTGCGCCGCATGGAGGCCGAGGTCGTGCGCATGACCGCCAACATGCTGCACGGCGGCTCGCAGGCCGTCGGCACGATGACCTCGGGCGGCACCGAGTCGATCCTGCTCGCGGTCAAATCCTACCGCGACCGCGCGCGGTCCGGCCGCCAGCGCGTCGAGGCCCCCGAGATCATCGCTCCTTCGACGATCCACCCGGCCTTCGACAAGGCCGCGCACTACTTCGGCATGCGCCTCCGGCTCGCCCCGGTCGACGCCTCCCATCGCGCCGACGTCGACGCCATGCGCCGGCTCGTGAACAAGAACACCGTGCTCATCGCCGCGAGCGCGCCTCAGTACCCGCACGGCGTGCTCGATCCCATCGCCGACGTCGGCGCGCTCGCCCAGGAGAAGGGCCTGCCCTTCCACGTCGACGCCTGCATCGGCGGCTTCATGCTGCCCTGGGTCGAGCACCTCGGCTACCCGGTGCCGCCCTTCGACTTCCGCATCAAGGGCGTCACGAGCATGTCGGCCGACGTGCACAAGTACGGGCTCGCCGCGAAGGGCGCGAGCGTCGTCGTCTACCGCGACATGTCGTACCTGAAGCACCAGTTCTTCATCTCCACCGACTCGCCCTCGGGCATCTACGCCTCGCCGACGATGCTCGGCACGCGCGCCGGTGGCTCGATCGCCGCCGCTTGGGCCTCGATGAACGCGCTCGGTCAGGAGGGCTACGTCGACCACGCGCGCCGCGCGATGCAGGCGCGCAAGCAGCTCGAGGAGGGCATCCGGCGCATCCCCGAGCTCGAGATCCTCGGCGAGCCCGTGATGACGATCCTCTCCTATGGCGCGAAGGATCCGAGCTTCGGCCTCTACGCGGTGGCCGACCAGCTCCAGGACCGCGGCTGGAACGTCGATCGCCAGCAGAAGCCCGAGAGCCTGCACCTCACGATCACCTCGCACCACCTCGGCGTGGTCGACGAGTACCTCACGGATCTCGAGTCCGCCGTGGCCTACGTGCGCGCGCACCCCGAGGTGAAGAGCCGCGGGCAGGCCGCGATGTACGGCATGATGGCGAAGGTGCCGTTCCGCGGCATGGTGGGCAAGAGCGTCGAGAAGATCATGGAGAAGATGTACGGGCCCGACGCGCTCGAGCTCGACATGGACAAGATCGGCGAGGACGACGAGGGCCTCGTGAACAAGCTCGTGCAGCGCTACGGCGGCAAGGTGCTCGACGTCTTCGACAAGCTCGGCGCGGCGCGCGCCTCGCTGCGCCGCAAGAAGCGCTAGGCGGCACCACTCGGCTCGCTCGAGCCGCCCGGAGCTCAGCCGAGGTTGCGCACCACGAGCGCCGCGCCGACCACGCCGAGCAGGGCGAAGACCGCGCCGCGGAAGCGCGAAGCCGGGATGCGCGCGTGCAGCCATTCGCCGGCGAAGAGCCCGAGGACGAGCGGCGCCACGAGCAGCCCGGTCGTGGTCGCGCTCGCGGCGTCGACCTTGCCACCCACCACGAAGCTCGCGACGAGGACCGCGTTGAGCACGAGCCACAGCACGCTCAAGGTGGCGCGGAAGCGCGCCTTGTCGCCCGCGAGCTCACGCCCGAGCACGTAGACCACCATGGGGCCGCCGGTGCCGAAGGCGCCGTGCGCCACGCCGCCGATCGACAGCATGAGCGCGCCGAGCGCGCGCGGCAGCGGCTTGCGCAGCTTCGACGGCGTGCCCGCGCTCGAGAGCTCGAGCAGCGCGAGCATCACGACGAAGGCGCCGAAGGCCACCTTGAGCAAGCGCTCGTCGAAGCGCGAGAAGGCGAGCATTCCGAGCGGCATGCCGACGAGCACCGCGGGCAGCACGCGCCTCCCGAGCAGCGAGCCGTCGACCTCGCGCCGGTATCGCGCCACGAGGTAGCCGCTCATGAGCAGGTTGAGCGGCACGTACGACGGGAGGATCGCGTCGATCGGCAGGATCATCGAGCCGAGCGCGACGGTCACGACCGTCGCGCCGAAGCCGAGGCTCGCCTCCACCGTGAAGGCCAGCGCCACGATCGCCGCGAGCCCCAGCGCCGCTGGGCTCATCGCCGCCGCGCGCTCCGGTAGGCTTCCATGGCGGCGCTCCCTAGCACGGTGGCAGCTCCGGAGGAGGGGAGTAGGATGCGCGCCGTGCCGACGCTCCACCTCGCTCGACTCGAAGGCGCCGCGCTGGGTGGCCTCCGTCGACTCGGCTCGGTCTCTGCGCTGCGGGCGCTCGCCCTCGTGGCCCTCGCCCAGGCCGCGTGCATCGAGCCCGTGCCTGCGAAGGACCCCTTCGCGATGCGCGACGTCGTCGTGCCGGAGGGCCACCGGCTCGAGCTCGCCTGCGTGCCCTCCGGCCCCGAGCGCTGCTTCGACGCCGTCGACGACAACTGCAACGGCGTCATCGACGAAGGCTGCGGGCTGCACACCGGGATCCTGCAGTTCGTCATCGCCTGGGACGCCGCCGAGGCGAACGTCGACCTCGAGGTCAGCGACCCCTCGGGCGAGCTGGCCGGGATCGGCGGGCCGACCGCCGCGGGGCTCGTCAAGGATCGCGAGTGCCCGGGCGACGACGGCGCCTGCTTCGGTCAGAACATCGAGAACGTCTACCTCGCCGGCACCGAGCTCGAGCGGGGGCGTTACCGGGTCGAGGTGAAGCTCGTCGCGCTGCGAGGCGCGAGCGCGCCCGTGTCGGTGCGCCTCGGCGTGCGCGTCGGCCCCCGCAGCCACGCCATGAGCTTCGAGCTGTCGCCCGGTGAGGGCAGCGACCGCCGCTCCTTCGAGTTCACGCTCTAGGCGCCGCGCCCCGCCCGACGGCGTGCTTGCAGCCCAGGCCACGCCGCGCGAAGACCTCCGGACCATGTCCGAAGCCGCCTCCGAGGCCCACGAGGCCTCCGCCGAGCTCGAGAGCCCCGAAGCCGCGGCCCGCCGCGGCGCGCGCGACGCCTACCTCTTCGGCAAGCCCCCGGAGCACCTGCCCTCTCACGGCGACCCCGCGCCCAGGCGCGTGACGCCCGCGCGCGACGTCACGATCGAGCGCCTCGACTTCTCCAAGCGGCGCGATCGCGCCCGCTTCATCGACTGCGCCGCGCGCTTCTACGTGGGCGAGCCCCACTACATCGCGCCGCTCCGCATGCAGCTCGAGAAGTTCCTCGATCCGAAGAAGAACCCCGCCTACGAGAACCTCGAGGTCCAGCCCTTCGTCGCGGTGCGCCGCGGCGAGATCGTCGGCCGCATCACTGCGCACTACGACCGCGCCTACGCCGCCTACCACGAGGTGAAGACCGGCTTCTTCGGCTTCTTCGAGTGCATCGACGACCCGCGCGTGGCGCACGCGCTCTTCGACGAGGCCATGGCCTGGTGCAAGGCGCGCGGCGCGGTCGAGGTCTTCGGCCCGATGAACTACACGATGAGCCACCAGGTCGGCCTGCTGGTGCAGAACTTCGACAGGCCGCCCTTCGTCGAAGAGACCTTCAACCCGCGCTACTACCAGGATCTCGTCGAGTCCTACGGCTTCGCCAAGGCGAAGGACTGGTACGCCTGGTGGATCGAGCTCGCCGAGGGCATGGACACCGAGAAGCGCAGGCGCATCGCGCGCATCGCCGAGAAGGTGAAGAAGCGCGAGAACGTGGAGATCCGCCACATCGATTTCTCCAAACCGCACGAGGAGATCAAGAAGCTCTACGCGCTCTACATGGCCTGCTGGCAGAAGAACTGGAGCTTCGTGCCGCTGTCGGAGCGCGAGTTCGCCTGGCTCGCCGAGGACATGCAGCAGATCGCCCTGCCCGAGCTCATCTTCTTCGTCGAGGTCGACAAGAAGCCGGTGGGCTTCTGCGCCACCCTGCCGAACATCAACGAGGTCCTGCCCCGCGACGGCAAGCTCTTCCCCTTCGGCTGGACGAAGCTGCTCTTCGGCGGCCTGAAGAAGACGACCACCGGCCGGCTCTACACGCTCGGCATGCTGCCCGAGTACCGCAAGCGCGGGCTCGAGACGCTCATGTTCTCGCTCACGGTCGAGAACGCGAAGAAGGTCGGCTACACCGCTGGAGAGATCGGCCTCACGCTCGAGGACAACGTGCTCATCAACCGCGCCATCGAGGCGATGGACGGCACGCTCGACCGCATCTACCGCATCTACGGCATGAAGCTCTGAGGCCGGGGCCCACCGGGCTCGCCGCCGGATCCGCCCGCGCTCCTTCGGGCGCCGGGCCGCCGTCGAGCGGTTGACGGCGGCCGGTGGGTGCTCCTACAAACCATCGGTCTTTCGTACACGAAACATCCGAGCCACCGCCGAGCGAGGCCTGGCGCGGAGCACAGCAGAGGAACTCGATGAATCCCCTCGCGATGGCTGCGGTGATCGTGGTGCTCTCGGCGGCGTTCGGCCTGAGCGCCAAGTCTCGGTGGGAGCTGCTCTCCACCGGCCGACCCGACATGCGCTTCGACCGGCTGCCCGAGCGCGTGCGTGGCGTCGTCGAGTACGCGCTCGGCCAGAAGAAGATGGGCTACTACCGGGTCGCCGGGCTGGCCCACAAGCTCATCTTCGTCGGCTTCATGGTGCTCCTCCTGCGCACCCTCATCCTCTGGGGGCGCGGCTTCGTCCCCGACTTCTCGCTCTTCGTGCTCGGCCACGGTCAGCCGCTCGGCATGGCCTACGATCTCGCGAAGGACATCGTCGCCACGCTGGTCGTCGTCGGCGCGAGCACCTTCGTCTACCTGCGCGTCGTCAAGCGCGAGTCGCGCATGACGCTCTCGGGTGAGGGCCTCGTCATCCTCGGGATCATCTGCACGATGATGATCGCCGACATGCTCTACGACGGCGCCATGATGGCGCTCGGCGCGAAGGCGAGCCTCGCCTGCGAGGGCCCGGCGAAGTCCGTCTTCGCCGTGCGCCCCACCGACGGTCTCTGCGAGTCGGTGCGCACCGTCGTGGCGCCGCTCGGCGCCTCGATCGACCAGCCCGTGGGCTTCGTCTGGCACGCACCCGCCGGGAGCGTCTTCGCGCTGCTGCTCGAGGGCGCGAGCCACCGCGCGCTGCTCTTCCTCGCGCACCTCGGCTTCTGGACGCACGCCACCCTCGTGCTCGTCTTCGCGAACATCCTGCCGTACTCGAAGCACTTCCACATCATCACGAGCATCCCCAACGTCTTCTTCCGCAACCTCGACCCGCAGGGGCGCCTGCCGCTCGTCGCCAAGGACAGCGAGGCGCTCGGCGGCATGGTCGAGAAGGCCTTCGAGAACCCGGCGGAGGCGGCGCCCGTCGGCGTCGGCAAGATCGAGGACTTCAGCTGGAAGGCGATCCTCGATTTCTACACCTGCACCGAGTGTGGTCGTTGCAGCGACAACTGCCCGGCGCACAAGACCGGCAAGATCCTGAGCCCGAAGATGCTCTCGCTCGGGCTGCGCGATCACCTGCTCGAGCGCGATCTCGAGCTGGTCGAGGCCTCGAAGGCGCGCGCGGCGAAGGCCGCGGACGCCCACGCGCACGGCGAGGAGCCCGCGCAGGCGGAGCCCCCCGCGGAGGAGGCCGAGGCAGCCCCGAAGCCCGAGCTCGTGGGCGACGTCATCCACCCCGACGTGCTCTGGGCCTGCACGACCTGCCGCGCCTGCGAGGAGCAGTGCCCGGTGATGATCAGCTACGTCGACAAGATCGTGGAGATGCGCCGCAACCTCGTGCTCATCAAGGGCGAGTTCCCCGCGCAGCTCAACGGGCCCTTCTCGGCCATGGAGACCAACGGCAACCCCTGGAACATCGCGCGCGTCGACCGCGGCAACTGGGCCGAGGGCCTCGACATCCCGCTCATGAGCGACAACCCGAAGGCCCAGGTGCTCTTCTGGGTCGGCTGCGCGGGCAGCTACGACGACCGCGCGAAGAAGGTCGCGCGCGCCACGGCCACGCTGCTCAAGCAGGCGGGCGTCGACTTCGCGATCCTCGGCTCCGAGGAGACCTGCACCGGCGACCCTGCGCGCCGCGCGGGCAACGAGTACCTCTTCATGATGCTCGCCGAGCAGAACGTCGCCACGCTCAACGGATACAAGGAGCAGGGCGGCATCAAGACGATCCTCAGCACCTGCCCGCACTGCTTCAACACGCTGGCCAACGAGTACCCGGACTTCGGCGCGAAGTTCGAGGTCGTCCACCACGCGGACTACCTCATGGGCCTCGTGGCGAAGAAGAAGCTCGTGCCCAGCAAGAAGGTGGGCGGCAAGGTCGCCTACCACGACTCCTGCTACCTCGGACGCTACAACGGCATCTACGAGTCGCCGCGCGATCTCTTGAAGGCGGCCGGCGTGGAGCTCGTGGAGCCCGCGGAGTTCACGAAGAGCAAGGGCCTCTGCTGCGGCGCCGGTGGCGCGCAGATGTGGATGGAGGAGCAGAACAAGGACCGCGTGAACGTGAAGCGCACGCTCCAGCTGCTCGACACCGGCGCGAAGACCATCGCGAGCGCCTGCCCCTTCTGCTCGACGATGCTCACCGACGGCCTGAAGGACCAGTCGAAGGAGGAGGAGGTCCGGCAGCTCGACATCTCCGAGGTGCTGCTCGAGGCCTGCTCCGCCTCCGAGGCTCCTGCCAAGAAGGCGAAGAAGAAGTCCGCGAAGAGCGAGGACGAGGCCTCGGCCTAGCCCTGAGCGCAGCGCGAGCGGCCGTGCGGCCCACGCAGGCTCGCGAGCGTCGTCGGCTCCAGGCGGCGCTCGCTCCGGCTCGGGTCGGTGCTAGTCTCCCAGGGCGATGGGCGGAGGCAGCGAGCGCAGAGCCAGCGACGAGCGGCGCGGCGCGGGAGGGTCGACCGAGCGGCCGCCCGCGGTGCTGCTCTCGCCGACGCACGAGCTGACCGCCACCTCCGAGCGCCCCTCCGTGCTCGTGGCCGCCGCCGACGCCGAGGCCGTCGCGGCGCGCTCGGCGCTCGTTCCCACGGAGGAGCTGCGCTGCGACGCCTGCGATCGTCCGCTCGTCGGCGACGCCGCCGGTAGCGGCCTCTTCCTCTGGTGGCGCGGCGGTGAGCTGCGCGTGGAGGAGCCGCCGCTCTGCGAGCGCTGCGCCGTGGCGATCGGCGTCTCGGCCCAGCTCGACCTCGACGGTGGCGACGACGAAGAGGGCTGAAGCGCCCGGGAGCTCGCAGCGCCGGCGGCGCCGCCTTCGAGCGGTGCAGCTCAGAACGCGTTGCCGATGGCGATGGCCACGGCGAGCGGCAGGCCGAGGACCTCGGTGGGATCGCCCTCCTCGATGACGTAGCTCGTGCACGACACCGCCCGTCGGATGCAGCTCAGCTGCTCCGACTCACCGAGCACCTGCAGGCCCGGGATGCGGAAGCCGAGATCGACGCGCAGCGGGCCCACCGGCGTGCCGTAGCGCAGGCCGATCCCGCTCGAGACGTGGGGGTGACTGAGGCGGTACTGCGCGACGCCAGGGGTCACGTCGCTCGCGTCGACGAAGAGCGCGCCGCCGAGCTCGCCCGAGATGTTCGCGCGCAGCTCGAGGGAGGCCTCCCAGAGCGTGCGCCCACCGATGGCGTCGGCGTCGGAGAGCAGGAGCCCGCTCTCGTCGAGCACGCGGTGGGGCGCGATCTGGTTGAAGCCGTAGCCTCGGTTCGAGCCCGGACCGCCGCTGAAGAGCCCACGGATCTCCATGAGCTGCACCTGACGGTTGTACCTACGCAAGAGCGCCGGGTCGCCACCGTCGGCGGCGATCGCGCCCACGGGGATCGGCGCGTCGAGCACCTCACCGTAGCTCGTCGCGAAGAGCAGGGAGGTGGCGAGCTTGCCGGCGAGCACGAAGCGCCTGCCGATCGGCGCGTAGAAGCGGATCTCGGGCCGGATCTTGACGTCGTCGGCGTCGCCTCCGAAGGCGCGCCCGGCGATCTCGAGGCCCGTCGAGGCGTAGAAGCCGCTGCGCGGGTTGATCGCGTCGTACTTGCCGCCTCGCCCCTTGCGGAGATCGAGCTCGACGAACAGCTCGAGGTAGCTCACGAGCAAGGTCGCGAGCGCGTCGTCCGGGATCGACGAGAGGTTGTAGCTGAAAGGGTCGAAGAGCTGGAGGTTGTGGCTCACGACGCCGTGGAGCCTCGACAAGAAGAAGCGCCTGTCGAGGCCCAAGCGGCCCGCGATGGAGCGGTAACCCACCACGTTGTCGACGCGGCCGAAGGACGTGAAGGGGTCGACGGGCGCGAAGTCGTCCGGCGTGTCCGCGTTGCGCGGCCGCGCGATCGAGCCTTCGGTCTCGACGAACACGGTCGTGCGTGGATCGAGCGGCACGGGGAGCCCGTACTGCATGCGCAGCGACACCTCGGGGATCACCGAGTGCGGCGGGCGATCGAAGAGGGTCGCGAGCTTGAGCGGGTAGAGCACGAGGCGCGGGCGACCCTCGATGCTGAGGCGGTCGAGGGCGCCGAAGAAGTTGCGGTTCTGCCAGCCCGAGAGCCCACGCAGGGCCACCTGGTCGCCGAGCTCGAGCCCGCCGCCGATGCGCGCGGTGCGCAGCGCGGCCTGCTGCACCGTGATGAGGATCGGCACGGCGGTCTCGAGCGGCGCTTGCTTGGAGAGCTGCGGCTCGAAGGTGATCGAGCCGAAGACGCCGAGGTTCGAGAGCGCCACCTCGGCGGCCTCGAGCGCGGAGGCGCTGAAGGCTTGGCCCGGCTCGAGCCGACGGTGCGCTGCTTCGAGCCCAGGGGCGCT
>CALKVW010000164.1 GCA_938004785.1 uncultured Polyangiaceae bacterium | reverse complement strand
CGTAGTAGAGGCCGAGCACGATGTCCTGCGAGGGCACGATGATCGGCTCGCCGTTCGCCGGGTGCAGGATGTTGTTGGTCGACATCATGAGGACGCGCGCTTCCAGCTGCGCCTCGAGCGACAGCGGCACGTGCACGGCCATCTGGTCACCGTCGAAGTCGGCGTTGAAGGCCGAGCAGACGAGCGGGTGCAGCTGGATGGCCTTGCCCTCGATGAGGACCGGCTCGAACGCCTGGATGCCGAGGCGGTGGAGCGTCGGCGCGCGGTTGAGCATCACCGGGTGCTCGGTGATGACCTCGTCCAGGATGTCCCAGACCTCCGGGCGCTCCTTCTCGACGAGCTTCTTCGCGCTCTTGATCGTGGTGACGAGACCACGCTCTTCGAGCTTGTTGTAGATGAAGGGCTTGAAGAGCTCGAGCGCCATCAGCTTCGGCAGACCGCACTGGTGCAGACGAAGCTGGGGACCGACGACGATGACCGAACGACCCGAGTAGTCGACGCGCTTGCCGAGCAGGTTCTGGCGGAACCGGCCCTGCTTGCCCTTGAGCATGTCCGAGAGCGACTTGAGCGGGCGCTTGTTGGGGCCGGTGATGGTCTTGCCGCGACGGCCGTTGTCGAACAGCGCGTCGACCGCCTCCTGCAGCATCCGCTTCTCGTTGCGGATGATGATCTCCGGCGCGTTGAGCTCCTGGAGACGCTTGAGGCGGTTGTTGCGGTTGATGACGCGGCGGTAGAGGTCGTTGAGGTCCGACGTCGCGAAGCGGCCGCCGTCGAGCGGGACGAGCGGGCGCAGATCCGGCGGAAGCACCGGCACGACCGTCAGCATCATCCAGTCCGGACGGTTGCCCGACTCGCGGAACGACTCCGCGACCTTCAGGCGCTTGGCGTGCTTCGCGCGCTTGGCCGCCGAGGTCGCCTCGTTGAGGTCCTTGCGGAGCTGCTCGCACATCGCGTGGACGTCGATCTCCTTGAGGAGCTCGAGGATCGCCTCGCCGCCCATGGCCGCCGTGAAGGCGTCCTCGCCGAGCTCGTCGAGCAGGTCGTAGTAGCGGTCCTCGCTGAGGATCTCGCCCTTCTCGAGCTGCGTCTGGCCCGCGTCGATGACCGCGTAGCTCTCGCAGTAGAGCACGCGCTCGAGGTCCTTGAGCTTCATGTCGAGCAGCGCGCCGAGGCGCGACGGCAGCGACTTGAGGAACCAGATGTGCGCGACCGGCGACGCGAGCTCGATGTGCCCGAGGCGCTCACGACGAACCTTCGACTGGATCACCTCGACGCCGCAGCGCTCGCAGACGATCCCGCGGTGCTTCATGCGCTTGTACTTGCCGCAGAGGCACTCGTAGTCCTTCACCGGCCCGAAGATGCGCGCGCAGAAGAGACCGTCGCGCTCCGGCTTGAAGGTTCGGTAATTGATCGTCTCGGGCTTCTTCACTTCGCCGTGCGACCACTCCCGAATCTTCTCGGGGCTCGCGAGCCCGATGCGCATCGCGGAGAACGCGAGCGGGTCCTTGGGCTTGTCGAAGAAGCTGAAAATGTCCTTCATGGGGCCTACCTGCTGGCTCGGTTGGCGGAGCAGCCAACTCGTAGCGAACGAAAAATTGGGATGTGCGGTTTTCGAGCCGGCCGGCAGGCCGAGCGACCCGCCGCACCGTGAGTGTCGCCGTCAGGCGACCGAACCGAGAAACTGAGAGACGTGAGCGTGAGCGCCGCATCCGCGGCAGAAGAGAGGCGGCGCCACACCCGAAGGCGGCGCCGCCCTTTCCTCACTCCTCGGCGACCATCACGTCGTCGGTGCGGACCGAGTCGGCCTCGATCAGCTCGACGTTCAGACACAGAGCCTGGAGCTCCTTCATCAGAACGTTGAAGCTCTCCGGGAGACCGGCCTCGAGCGAGTAGTCGCCCTTGACGATCGATTCGTACATGCGCGTACGGCCCTGCACGTCGTCCGACTTCACCGTCAGGAACTCCTGCAGAGCGTAGGCCGCGCCGTACGCCTCCATCGCCCAGACCTCCATCTCACCGAGACGCTGGCCACCGAACTGGGCCTTACCGCCCAGCGGCTGCTGCGTGACGAGCGAGTAGGGCCCGATGCTCCGAGCGTGGATCTTGTCGTCGACGAGGTGGTGCAGCTTGAGCATGTACATCACGCCCACCGTCACGTCCTCGTTGAACGCCTCGCCCGTGCGGCCGTCGAAGAGGACCGTCTGGCCGTTCTTCTGGGCGCCCGCGAGCGCGAGCAGATCCCGGATCTCCTCCTCGGTGGCGCCGTCGAAGACCGGCGTCGCGAGGTGCAGACCGCTCTTGAGCGTCTTCACGAACGTGACGAGCTCCTTGTCGGAGAGCCCCTCGATCGTCTCGCGAACCGCGCCCTTCTTGTAGATCTTGAGCAGCTTCTCGCGAATCGCTGCCGTGTCCGGCTTGCTCGCTTCCGCAAGCTCACCCATCTGGCGCCCGAGGAGCCAGCCGGCCCAGCCGAGGTGAACCTCGAGCACCTGCCCGACGTTCATGCGGCTCGGAACGCCGAGCGGGTTCAAGACGATGTCGACCGGCGTGCCGTCCGGGAGGAAAGGCAGATCCTCTTCCGGAAGGATCCGGGAGACGACGCCCTTGTTTCCGTGACGACCGGCCATCTTGTCGCCGACCTGGAGCTTGCGCTTGATGGCCAGGTAGACCTTGACCATCTTGATCACGCCCGGCGGGAGCTCGTCGCCCTTGCCGAGCTTGTCGATCTTCTCCTGGAACAGGCTCTCGATCGCCTTCGTCTGCTCGTCGAGCTGCGCGAGGATGGCGTCGATCTTGTCCTTGTTCTTGTCGACCTCGATGTCACCCCAGTACTTGCGGATGATCGGGTCGAGGAGCTCGTCCGTGAGGTCGACGCCCTTGGCGAGGAGGACCTTGCCCTTGTCGTCGACGAGCTTCGCGGTCGTGCTGCGGCCGAGGAGCAGCTTCTTCACGCGCGCGTAGGCGGACTCGCGGATGATCTTGATCTCGTCCGCCATGTCCTTCTCGAGCTTCGCTCGCTCGGCGTCCTCGATCTGCTTGGCGCGCTCGTCCTTGTCCGTGTCCTTGCGGGCGAACACGCGCGCGTCGATCACGATGCCGCCGATGCCGGGCGGAACCCGCAGCGAGGTGTCGCGGACGTCGCCCGCCTTCTCGCCGAAGATCGCGCGGAGGAGCTTCTCCTCGGGCGAGAGCTGCGTCTCCGACTTCGGCGTGATCTTGCCGACGAGGATGTCGCCGCTCTTCACCTCGGCGCCGATGCGCACGATGCCCGACTCGTCGAGATCCTTGAGCGCTTCTTCACCGACGTTCGGGATGTCGCGCGTGATCTCTTCCTTGCCGAGCTTCGTGTCGCGGGCGACGCACTCGAACTCCTCGATGTGGATCGAGGTGTAGACGTCGTCCTTCGCGATGCGCTCGCTGATCAGGATCGAGTCCTCGAAGTTGTAGCCACCCCACGGCATGAACGCGACGACCACGTTCTGACCGAGCGCGAGCTCGCCACGATCGGTGCTCGGACCGTCGGCGATGACGTCGCCGGCCTTCACCTTGTCGCCGGGGCGAACGATGGGCTGCTGGTTGTAGCAGGTGCTCTGGTTCGACCGCTGGAACTTGTTCAGACGGTAGATGTCCGGGAACGCCCCGCCCTCGCCTTCGACCTTCACGACGATACGCGTCGCGTCGACCGAGTCGATCACGCCGTCGCGCTTGGCGACGATGCAGACGCCCGAGTCCCGCGCCACGCGGTCTTCGATGCCGGTGCCGACGATCGGCGCCGCCGAGCGAAGGCAGGGCACGGCCTGACGCTGCATGTTCGAGCCCATGAGCGCGCGGTTCGCGTCGTCGTGCTCGAGGAACGGGATGAGCGACGCGGCCACCGAGACGAGCTGGTTGGGCGAGACGTCCATCAGCTCGACCTGGTCCGGCGTGACCATCATCGACTCGCCGTTGTAGCGGACGGCGATGAGGTTCCCGACGAGCTCCTTGGTCTTCGGGTCGAGCTTCGCGTTGGCCTGCGCGATGTAGTGGCCCTCTTCCTCGAGCGCGCTGAACCAGCGCACGTCCTGGTCGAGCACCTTGCCCTCGAGCACCTTGCGGTACGGCGTCTCGACGAAGCCGTACTCGTTGACGCGCGCGTAGGTCGAGAGCGACGCGATGAGGCCGATGTTCGGACCTTCCGGCGTCTCGATCGGGCAGATGCGGCCGTAGTGCGTGACGTGGACGTCGCGGACCTCGAAGCCGGCGCGCTCACGCGTGAGACCGCCGGGCCCGAGCGCGGAGAGACGACGCTTGTGCGTGACCTCCGAGAGCGGGTTCGTCTGGTCCA
>CALKVW010000163.1 GCA_938004785.1 uncultured Polyangiaceae bacterium | reverse complement strand
TCCACGAGTGGGCGCGCTCGACCCTGAGGCGCGCTGATGGTGGAGGCCTCGCCCACCCCGCGTGCGAGCCCAGCCGGGGCGAGGCTCGCAGGTGTGTCGCGCAACCAGCCCGCGCGCGCCGCGCCCGGGTGCATCGGGCGGAAGCCCTCGTCGTCGCTCGGCCACGCGCCGGGCGCGCCGCCTCGAGGGCGCGCATCGCCTCCCGCGCGCGCGCCCTCGCCGGGCCGCGCTCGGGCCTCGGGGCGCCGCTCGCCGACGTGCTGCCCCTCGCCGACGGCCACGTGATCGTCGAAGCCCGGCGAGCGGCTCGCGCGCCAGTCCTCGTAGCTCTGCCTCAGCGCGCCGGTCGCGAGACGTTGAACCTGCGCACGCTCGACCGCCGACCAGACGCTCGGGCTGCGCGTCGCGTCCTGCGCCCGGTCGGCGAGGTTCTGTGCGCGTTCGCCGCGATCATCCCCGCCTCGGCCGGGCGCGCCGGTGTCGGGGCGCGCCACGGTGACGCCGCCGGGCTCGATCGTGGAGCGCCGGTCGAGCGCGAGGGCGCTCGTCGCCGCGTCTGCCTCGAGCTCGATCTCCACGAGCTCAGGCGCGTCGCGCTCGAGCCCGCGCGCCGCCGAGGCCTCGGGCTCGGTCGACTGCGCCCCTGCGCTCGCCAGGCGCACGACGAGCACGAGCAGGAGCGCCAGGCTCGCGTGCACCGCCACCGACACGGCCGAGGTCGTGACGAGATCAGCGGCGCTCGGGGCCGTGGAGGCAGCCACGCACCAGAGTGTGACCGGTGCCCGCGCGGAGCTCAAGCCATGGGCAGCGCAGCCCGAGCGATGGCAAGAGAGCGCAGGCTGCGCGTGCGCGAGGCGCAGCCTCAGGCCGAAGCTCGTGCGAGCTCGACGCCGAAGCGCCGCGAGGCGTTCTCGGTGCTGCGCGCCTCGAGCTCGCCCACGTCGATGCCACGCAGCTCGGCGATCTTGCGCGCGGTGTGCACGATCATCGCCGGCTCGCAGCGTTTGCCGCGAAACGGCACCGGCGCGAGGTAGGGGCTGTCGGTCTCCAGCAAGACGCGGTCGATCGGCGCCCAGGCCGCGACGTCTTGGATCGCCTGCGCGTTCTTGAAGGTCACGATGCCGGAGAACGAGAGGTCGAAGCCGAGATCGAGCGCGCGCTTGGCGAAGGCGCGGTCCTCGCTGAAGCAGTGGATGATGCCGCCCACCTCGCGCGCGCCCTCCTCTTCGAGCACGCGCAGCGTCTCTTCGGGGGCCGAGCGCGTGTGCACCACGATCGGCAGCTCGAGCTCGCGCGCCGTGTGCACCAGCTCGCGGAACACCCGCTCCTGGACCTCGCGCGCCGAGAGATCGTAGTGGTGATCGAGCCCTATCTCACCGAAGGCGACGACGCGCGGCGAGCGCGCCAGGCGGCGCAGCTCCTCCGCCCAGGTCGCGTCGTAGACGCGCGCGTCGTGCGGGTGCAGCCCCACGCTCGCCCAGACGTCGGGCTCTCGCTCCGCGAGCTCCACCGCCTGCCGCACCTGCTCGAGCGTGTCACCCACGCCGATCGTGACGAAGGCGCCGACGCCCGCCTCGCGTGCCCTCGCGAGCACCGCGTCGGTGCCGGCCTCGTAGCGCCCGCCCTCGAGGTGGCAGTGTGTGTCGACGATCATCCGACGACGATCTCGCCGTAGCGCGCCTGCAGAACGGCGCTCGCGGCGTCGAGCGCGCTGTCCTCGTCGTAGCCGAGCTCGACGAGCCGCTCGAGCATCGCCCGGACCTCCCGGCGGCGCGCCTCGCCCAGATCGCGATCGCGCGACTCCTCGGGCTTCTCCTCGCGGGCGTCGCGCAGGACGCGCACCAGATCGCGCACCAACAGCGCCACCGGCTTCTTGCGCTCTTTGAAGACGGCTTCGCGCAGCTTCTTCTGCAGATCCGGGAAGACGAGGTCGTTCTGCACCCTCTCGCCGGGGTGATCGATCGCGAAGGCGGCGATGAAGGAGATGAGCCCCTTGCGGTGCTCGTCGCTCTTCGCCTCGGGGACCCCCAGCAGGCCCTCGACCTCGCGCATGAGGCGCTCGTCGGCCTTCTCGTGCTCGCCCGTGAGTGGGTTGCGGATCGTCTCGCCGCTCACCCAGGTCGACACGTGCTGCACGTAGCGATCGAAGAGCTCGGCGTACTTGGTCTCGTCGACGAGGCCGCTGGCGCGACGCAGCTCGGCCTCGATGCGATCGAGCAGCCTCCGGCGCACGACCGCGCGCATCTCCTTGGTGTCGTGGTAGCCGCCACTCTGGGGCTTGATGCGCAACCAGTCGTACTCACTCGTCTGCTTGCACAGCTCGTCGAGCTCCTGGAGCACCGCGAAGGGCGAGAGGCAGCGGTACTCTCTCGACTGGGCGGCGTTGAGGATCACGGTGCGCATCGTGCGAGGCGAAGCCCCGATCTGGCCCTCGTAGTCGGTGCTCGCTTCGGTCTCGCGGTAGACGTTCGAGAGGCCGGCCCGGAGGACCTTCTTCGCGTCGGCGTCGAGCGACTCGGGCACCTCTCCAGTGGCGTAGAGGTCGAGCTTCTGCTCGGCCGTGAGCGTGCCGACGACCTTCCCGAGCTCGGGTTCGTAGCGGGCCTCGTCGGGCGGCAAGAGCCGGGTGAGCACGGCGAACTCCGCGGCGACGCGCGTGGCGTGGGGCGCGACCGGCCTACCCACGTAGGGCGCGACCTGCATGTCGTAGATGCGCTGCTCGTCGACGGCGCTGCGCAGGTACGGCACCGGGAGCAGCTCGAAGCGGCCGCGGAAGCTCGGGAACTCGGGGTGCTCGCGGAAGGCCGAGAGGTGGATCTCGTTCGCGCTGCCGATCATCACGAGGTTCGTCTGCAGGGTCTGGTGCGGCAGCGCGATCTCACCCGTCTCGAGCGTGAGCTGCAGGTAGCGGTAGGCGTCGAGCGGACGCTTGAGCAGATCGCTGAACTCGAGCACGCCGCTCGCGGCGTCGACGAGCTCGCCGTGCGCCTCGAAGAGCGTGGTCGCCTGCAGCGCCGTGGGCAGCGCGGAGAGCGAGCGATCGGCCGTGATCTGACGCTCCCCGGCATCGACGCTGAGCTCGGGGCCGAGCGTGATCGCGCCCACGCGGTAGCGACGCGAGATGAAGAAGCGCTCGACCTGCACGTGGCGCAGCACGCGCGGCAGCCGACCTCCGTCGGCCATCATCAGCGCCTCGAAGACCTGCTGGTTCTTGTACGAGAGCTGGCCGTTGTAGAGCCACATGGGCGGATCGCCGAGCCCCGCATAGAGCCTCTCGAGCAGCGGCCTCCGCTCGGCGAGCGGCAGGAGGAAGAGCGGATGGTCGCGGATCTCCATGACCATGCGCGCGTCGATGGAGTCGTCGGGCAGGTGCGCGTAGCTCTCCTCCCAGTCGCTCGTGAGCTCGCCGCGCGCCTTCGACTCGCCGAAGCCGATCGCGCCGCGCGTCGTCTTCCTGCTCGGGAACACCCAGTGGAAGCGGTAGAGCGCGCCCTCGGCTTCCGTCGAGTAGTGCTCGAGCGCGCGCAGGATGCACGCGGCCGTGGTGCTCTTCGCCGAGCCGTTGGGCCCGTGCATGAGCAAGAGCTTGTTGGCGCGGCCCTCGTTCACGAAGTTGGAGAGCTGCCTGTACAGCTCTCCCTGGAGATCCTCGTGCCCCACGAGGCGCGACTCGCGGGACTCGCCGCGCTCCTCCCAGGGCAGGTCGAAAAGCCGGAAGCGCCGCTCCGTGCCCCAGGGCTTGTCGACCTCGTCGCTGCCGTAGTGGTCGAAGAGATCGCGCACGTAGGTGGCGGCGTCGCGGCCGTGCCTGCGAGGATCCTCGGCGAAGAGCTCGAGGTACTCCCGGAAGGAGAGCACCGTCTTCTGCGCCTTGAAGCGCTGTTCGATCGATTCGGTGATGCGGGCGAGCTCACCGAGGGCGGCGGCCTTCCTCGGTTCGCTGGGGCTTTGGGCTTGGCTCACGATGGACTCGAGCTCTCCAGGACGAGGGACGCCCTATTGGACGTCGATCTCGTGGTCGAGCGCCACTTTCTCCATGAGGCAACGTTTGTCGCTGCACACGCTCAGGCTCAGCGTGCCGCCGAGCTTGTACTTGCCGGCCTTCGAAGCCACGAAGGGCACCTCGAAGCTGCCGCTCTTGTCCTCGAACTTGCCGTCTTCACGCTTGAGCAGCGGCTTCGGGTAGCTGAGCCCCTCGGGGGCGTCGCCGAGCTTGAACTTCACCGGGAACTGAGGGTTGATCTTGAAGTCGCCCTTGGCGGTGACGACGACGCCGAAGCTCTGCTCCTTGCCCGCCACGTAGCTCGGCTGGGTGCGCAGCTCGGCGAGGAAGTTCTCGTGGTCGAGCTTCGTCGCGCGCACGCCCTCGGGCAGCTCGGGCCGCGACGCTGCCAGCATCGCGGCTTCGTCGGTGAGGATCGGCTCTTCGTCGCCAGCCACGGCGCGGTCGCCGACGGCTCCGCCCTTCGCTTCCGGCGCGCGGACGGCTTCGGGCGCAGGTGCGGCCCCACTGGCTGGCGAGCCCGCACCTTCGCGCGTTGCCTCGGGGGTGGCGATCGCCTCCGGGCAGGCACCCGAGGCCTCGGCGGTGGCAGCGCGCGTGATCACGGCCCCCAGGCCTGCTGCGACCACCGAGACGCCCACCACGAAGCCCAAGCCGAAGCGGCGCGCAGACGAGGGCGGCGGATCGATCATGGCCGCCAGGCTATCACGCAGGGCCTCGCCGGCAACCGACGTGCACGCACGCCGGTCCTCGGCACCTCGACGCCTGGGCTGCCTCGTCGGGCTCGCTCAGCGCGTGGCCAAGAGCAGCACGACGAGCAGGAGCAGCGAGGCTCCACCGCCGAGCACGACCGGCCAGAACCAAGCCGGCCGCTTCGGCAAGCCCATGATGACGAGGTCGTCGGGCAGCTGCGCGGGACCACCCACGGAGCCCGCGCGGAAGGCGTCGTCGAGCGACTTCATGTCGAGCTTCGGAGCCGCCCCTTCGCGCTGCGACAAGAGCCGCGGGAGCCCGTCGGCGATCAGCCTGCGCAGCGTCGACTCGGCCGTCTTGGCCCAGTCCTGGTGCGAGCCCTCGAGCCCGTAGGCGTGGCCGAAGGCGTCGGCGAGCTCGGCCATCGATCCGAAGCGCAGCTCGGGGTTCTTCACGAGTGCCCGCTCGATGACCTCGTCGAGCGTCACCGGCACGCCGTGCTCCTTGCCCGCCACGCTGGGGGGCTCGGGATCGTTCGAGAGGATCGCGAGCAAGATCGACGGCCCCGTCCTGCCAGGGAACGGCACCTTGCCGGTGAGACACTCGTAGGCGATCGCCGCCGCAGACCAGACGTCGGCGCGGTGGTCGAGGCTCGGCAGGCCCTGCGCCTGCTCGGGCGACATGTAGTAGGGCGAGCCGATCGTCGTGCCCATCACCGTGAGCTTCTTGGCGTTCTCGGAGTTGTCGCGCACGCTGCCGAAGTCGAGGATCTTGCAGACGTCTCCCTCGGCCGTGTGGCAGAGGAAGAGGTTGTCGGGCTTGAGATCCCGGTGCACGACCTTGCGCTCGTGGGCGGCCACGAGCCCGAGCGCCGTCTGGCTGAGCATGCGGATCACGCGCTCGGGCGGGAGGACCTTGTCGCGCTTGAGCAGCATGCGCAGCTCCTCGCCCTCGAGGTACTCCATGACCAGGAGGTAAGAGCGGTCGGGCGTGCGCTCGAAGCCGAGCACCTCCACGATGTGGTCGTGTGGCAGGGTGCTCGAGACCTCGAATTCGCGCCGGAAGCGCTCGAGCGCGACGTCGTCGACGGCGACCTCGGGGTGCAGGATCTTGAGCGCCACCGAGCGCTGCGCCGTGGCGTCGTAGGCCTGGTAGACCCGGCCCATGCCGCCGTCGGCCACCTTGCGGTAGATCGTGTAGCGACCGAGCAGCTGCGAGCCGATGCGCGGATCTTCTTGGTCGGCGGGCAGCGGCGCGCTCGCGAGCTCGGAGAGCTTGTGGCCGTCGACCGGACAGAAGCCTCCCTCGGCAGGGAACAGGCGATGGCAGCTCCCGCAGACCTTCACGTGGCCCCGTCGGCCTCGGGCTCCGGGCTCGAGCCGCTGCTCGACAGCTCGCCGCGCGGGACGAAGTAGAGGATCCGACGGCACTGAGGGCACTGCTCGAACTGCTCTCGACGCATCATCTGCTGGAAGAGCATCGGCGGCAGCGAGATGTGACAGCCGTTGCAGGTCCCATCGGTCGTCTGCGCGATCGCCTTGGGCCTGCGCTGCCGGATGGTCTCGTAGCGACGGAAGAGCGTGGGAGGAAGCGCCTTCTGTGCCTCGGCGCGCTGCGCGAGCAGGGCCTCTCGTTCGGCCTCGCGATCCGCGAGCGCCTTCGTCGTGCCCTCCGCGTTGCCTTCGAGCTCGAGCCCGAGCTCGGTGAGCTTCGTCTCCGTGTCCTGGATGGATGCGCGAGCCTTCTCGAGCAGGGTCTCGAGCTTGCCGACCTCGTCGTCGCGATCGCGCACGAGCTTGCGCAGCTCCTCGAACTCGCGCTGCGCAGCGACCGACTCTCGCTCGTTGCGCGACCGCCCCATCTTCTCGCGGGAGCGCTCGATCTGCTGGTTCATCTGCCGCATGTCGGCCACCAGCTCGTTGCGCGTCTTCTCCATCGTGGAGATGGCCTCGCGATCGGCCGCGCGTCGCAGCTCGAACTCTCGGATGTCGGACTTGAGGGTCTCGACGGCGCTTCGCAGCCGGCCGAGCTCGTCGTCGACGCGCAGGAGCTTTTCGTCGACGTTGGAGAGGTTCTCGAGGAGCGGGATCTGGGTCGTGATGCTCACGGATGCCCTTCGTGGATGGTGGGTGCAACGAGATGAGAGGCATCCGCCCCGCGAGGACCACGCGCGCACGCGCGAGCCCCGGGGAGCGGACGCCACTTCGGCGTGTAGGCGGCGCCCCGACGAGGCGACGCGGCGCTGGTGAACGGGCGCGACGCGGCGCACGTGTAAGGAGGTAGGCCCACCTGGGTTCGAACCAGGAACAGCCCGGTTATGAGCCGGGGGCTCT
>CALKVW010000162.1 GCA_938004785.1 uncultured Polyangiaceae bacterium | reverse complement strand
TTTTCTCGATTTCTGACGAACAACAAGTCGGAAAAGCCGACCCCCTGGGTTCGGCTTTTCCGGACAGACATTGAGCGTCTCCCGCGACGCGCGGCTCAGCGCGCGGCGCCGGGCGCGCCGAGCGTCGTGCGGAAGCAGTCGACGACGAACTCGCGGAAGGCCGAGACCTTCTTGGGCACGTGGCGCGCGCTCGGGTAGACGAAGTAGAGCGGGCCGGCGAGCTCGCTCCACTCGGGTAGTACGTGCTGCAACCTCCCGTCGGCGAGCTCCCTGCCCACGAGGAAGGTCGGCAGCGGGCCGATGCCCGCGCCCGCGCGCACCGCAGCGCGCGCGAAGACGAAATCGCCCGTGCGCACGCGGCCCGCGAGCTTGCCGATGCCCGCGAGCGAGCTCGACGCGCTGCTCGTCGAACTCGCCGGTCGGAACAAGACGAGGTCGTGGCCCTCGAGCTCGGCGGCGCTCGTGGGCGTTCCGCGCCGCGCGAGGTACGAGGGCGAGGCGTAGAGCGCGAGCTCGGTGTCGGCGATCTTGCGCGCGACGAGCGAGGAGTCCTTGAGCTTCTTGCTGGCGCGGATCGCGACGTCGAAGCCCTCTTGCACCAGGTCGACCATGCGGCCCGAGAGATCGACGTCGACCTCCACCGCGGGGTAGCGCGCGACGAAGCGCGTGATGACGTCGCCGAGGAAGGCCTCGCCGACGTCGACCGGCGCCGTCACGCGCAAGAGCCCGCGCGGCGCGTCCTCGCGCTCGGCGAGGCCCGCGAGCGCGTCGCCCAGCCCACCCACGTGCGGCGCGACCTGCTCGTAGAAGCGCCTGCCTGCTTCGGTGAGCGCGATCGCGCGCGTCGTTCGGCGCAAGAGGCGCGTCTTGGTGTGGTCTTCGAGCCTCGAGAGCGCGCGGCTCAGGGTCGACTTCGGCACGCCGAGCTGCCGCGCCGCCGCGGTGAACGACCCCGCCTCCACGACGCGCACGAAGGCGGCGATCTCGTCGAGCATCGACATGCGGAGGAGGCTCGCACGCTTCCGGGGCGCTCACCACCACCGAGCGGTGCCTCGCGCTCAGGCGTCGTTCGGCAGGCGCACGTCGCGGATCTCCGCGCCGAGCGAGTCGACCGCGGCCGCCACGAGCGGGTGCGCGCGCACCTTCTGATCGGCGTCGGCGCGGCGCAGGCGCAGCTCTTCGCCTCGGATGGTGGCGAGCGTGGGTACGTCTCTGCCCGTGGCCTCGAGCCCGTAGATCTCGAGCGCGGCCGAGGGACCGAGCACCTCGCGCACGGCGTCGACCACGAGCGCGCGCGCGCGCTCGTCGGCGAGCTGCGCTCCCTCGAAGGATCGCGGGTCGATCGCGATCGCGAGCCGCGAAGCGTCGAGCTCCACGAGCGCCGCGAGCTCGATCACCGGCGCGAGCCTCGCGCTCTTGCTCCGGAGCACCTCGACGATCTCGGCGTGGCGCGTGAAGCGTGGGTCCTTGGCGTCGAGCACGAGGCTCGGCGCCGCGGGCAAGGACACGCCGAGCACCGGAGCCTGCCGACCGAGGCCCTGCCTGCCCGACGGCGGCGGCTCGGAAGGTCGGGCCGGAGCCGCATCGTAGGAGGGCCGCGCAGGTGCAGGCTGCGAAGCGCGGTCGCGCTGCTCGAAGCCGGCCGGCGGCGCGTACGCAGGCTGCGCCGGCGGCGTGTACGCAGGCTGCGCGGGCGGCGTGTACGCAGGCTGCGCCGGCGGCGTGTACGCAGGCTGCGCCGGCGGCGTGAATGCGGGCTGCGCCGGCGGCGTGTACGCAGGGGCGACCTCGGCGCCGGAGCCCCCGGCTCGCTCGCCCTCGACCGAAGCCTGGAAGGCTGGCGCGCCTGGCTCGGGGTCGTCGCCGCTGCGACCGGCCGGACGAGGCCGCGGGCTGCCCGCGCTCGCTCGTGCGTCGCCGCCCATCCTCGGAGCCCCCGCGCCGCGCGCCGCCGCGAGGCGCGACTCCATCGCCGCGAGGCGTGCGAGCAGATCGTCGACAGGCACCATGGGCGGCCTGCGCGCGAGGCGCACGAGCGCCATCTCGAGCGAAGCGCGCGGCGTGCTCGAGCGCACGACGTCGTCGAGCGCGCGCGAGAAGCCCTGGTGGAGGCGGGTGAGATCCTCGACGCTGCTCTGGCCGACGATGCTCGCGAGCGCCGCGCGCTCGGCGTCGGTCGCGTCGACCAGGTGCGGGGCGTCCGGCGCGACGCGCACGACCACCAGATCGCGCAGCTGCGCGAGTAGATCGCGCGCGACGTGGGCCACGTCGTAGCCCGCGTCGGCGAGCCGCTGCACCACGCCGAGGCAGCGCACGGCGTCGCCCGTGACGAGCGCCGCCGCGAGCTCGCTCAGCACCGTCGCCTCCGCGACGCCGAGCACACGCGCCACCGCCTCTGCGCTGAGCTTGCCCTCCGTGCCGGCGGAAGCGATGACCTGATCGAGCAGGCTCATCGCGTCGCGCATGCTGCCCGCGGCCTCGCGCGCGACGATCGACACCGCGCCGTCTTCGGCGGCGATGCCCTCGGCCTCGAGCACGTGCCGGAGGCGCGCCGCGATCGCGCCCGCGCCGATGAGCTTGAAGTCGTAGCGCTGACAACGGCTCAGGATCGTCGCCGGGACCTTGCCCACCTCGGTCGTCGCGAAGATGAACTTCACGTGCGGAGGCGGCTCCTCGAGCGTCTTGAGGAAGGCGTTCCACGCGCTGTTCGACAGCATGTGGACCTCGTCGACGATGTAGACGCGGAAGCGATCGCGCGAGGGCTGGTAGCTGAGCTGCTTCTGCAGGTCGCGCACGTCGTCGACGCCGGTGTGGCTGGCGGCGTCGATCTCCTGCACGTCCATGTCGACGCCGCGACCGATCTCGTCGCACATCGGGCAGGCGAGGCAGGGCGTCGCGGTGGGCCCGGTGGTGCAGTTGAGCGCCTTGGCGAGGATGCGCGCGCTCGTGGTCTTGCCCACGCCGCGCACCCCCGTGAAGAGGAAGGCGTGCGCGACGCGGCCGAGCGCGATCGAGTTGTTGAGCGTCGTCGCGACGTGCTCCTGGCCGACCAGATCGGCGAAGGTCTGGGGGCGCCACTTGCGCGCGAGGACCACGTAGCTCATCGGTTGGTGAGAGGCTGTACCTCAGCCGGCGCGCGGGCGGCACCCTCCTCTCTGCGGGCTGGTTCCTTCTCCAGGACTCGCGCCTTGCGGCCGGCCGACATTTTCGGCAAGGTGCCGGGCCATGCAGTTCCGCGGCGGAATGAGCGAGCTGATGCGCCAAGCGGCGCGGATGCAGCGCAAGATCGAGCAGGTCAAAGAGGAGATCAAAGACGACGAGGTCTCCGCGAGCTCGGCGGGCGACAAGGTGCGTGTCACCGTGACGCTCGAAGGCAAGCTGCGGCAGATCACGGTCGATCCGGCCTTCTTCGCCTCCGAAGGGCTCGAGCTCACGCTCGACTCGGTGTGCGCAGCCGCCAATGCGGCGCTCGAAGAGGCCGACAAGACCGTCGAGGCGCGCGTCAACCAGGTCACCGGCGGCATCAAGATCCCCGGGCTGTGACATCCCCGAGCTGTGAGCGCGTGAGCAGCCGGTGATGCGCGAACGGCCCTTGCTGCGTGAACGTGCGCTCGGGTGAGCGCTTCCGGCACCGGCGCGACACGCAGGCCTGCTCCACCACCTCCATCCGCGCGCCGCGACCATGTTCCCCGATCGTCTCCAGCGACTCGTGCAGCTGCTCGGACGGCTCCCCGGCGTCGGGGAGAAGACCGCGCAGCGCTACGCGCTCGCCCTCGTCACGGGCGAGCCCTCGAGAGCGCGGGAGCTCGGGCGCGCCCTGCTCGAGCTGCACGACTGGGTTCGGCCCTGCGCGCGCTGCAACCACATGGCGGAGCTCGCGCCCGCGAGCGGCGCCCTGGGCGCGGCCGCGACCCCGAGCACCGACGGCCCCGCGCTGTGCAGCATCTGCAGCGATCCCAAACGCGATCCCTCGATGCTCTGCGTGGTCGCTCGCGTGCAGGATCTGCTCGCCATCGAGCGCTCGGGGGTGATGCGCGGCCGCTACTTCGTGCTCGGCAAGCTGCTCTCACCGCTCGACGGCGTCGGCCGCGAGGAGCTCGGGCTCGACCGCCTGCGCGCGCTCGTGACCGATCCGGAGGCGCCCGTCACCGAAGTGCTGGTCGCCACGCCGCCTTCGGTCGATGGTGAGGCCACGGCCTTCTTGCTCGCGCGCGAGCTCGGGGCCCTGGGCGCCAAGGTCACACGCATCGCGAGCGGCGTGCCGCACGGAGGCGACCTCGAGTTCGCCGATCAGATCACCCTCGGGCGGGCGATCGAACATCGCCGCCGCTTCTCCTGACCGACGCCGACCTCAGAGGATCCCCATGCCGCATCAGCGCATCCAGACCGACCGGGCCCCCGCGGCCATCGGACCCTACTCGCAGGCGATCAAGGCCGGCGGCTTCGTGTACACCAGCGGTCAGATCGCGCTCGACCCGAAGACGGGCGAGATGGTGCAGGGCGGCACCGAGGCGGAGACCAAGCAGGTGCTCGCGAACCTTCGCGCCGTGCTCGACGCCGCCGGGGCGACGCTGGCAGACGTGACCAAGACGACGATCTTCCTCGTCGATCTCGGAGATTTCGCGCGTGTGAACGCGCTGTATGGCGAGGCGTTCGGTGAGAGCGTGCCCGCCCGTTCGACCGTCCAGGTCGCCGCGCTGCCTCGGGGCGCGCGGGTGGAAATCGAAGCTGTGGCCTTCGTGGGAGACAGTCAATGAGTGACGAGCAGCGTAGCAACGACAAGCCGGTGCCCCCCATCGTCCGCCGACGCGTTGCGCGCACGGCCACCACCGGAGCGGAGGCGGGAGCCTCGGCGCCCGCAGAGCAGGCCCCGTCGGCCGCCGAGGCCGAGGCGCCGCGCGCACCCGCCGAGCGCGAGAGCGCGGACGCTGCGAGCGATGTGCCCGCGGTGGCCGCGCGCACGGGAGAGCGCGCCGCCGGCGATCAGGTGACCTACGACATGCGCGCCGCGCGTGGGCCGCGCCCGCCGCGCGCGAGCGGTGGCCCCGGTGGCGCTCGAGGTCCGCGACCCGAAGGCGCACGCGGACCGCGACCCGACGGAGCTCGGGGCCCGCGACCCGAAGGCGCGCGAGGCCCGCGACCCGAGGGTGCGCGCGGCCCGCGCCGCGAGGGCGGCGAGGCTCATCGCCCCGGTGCTTCGGGTGGTCGCGCGATGCCGGCGATGCCTTACCGCGGCGGCGTCGATCGCTCGAGCGCCGACTTCGTCGATCAGTGGCTCTCGCGCCCGCAGCCCAAGCCGGCTCCGCCGCCCGAGCGCACCGAGCGCCCGCGCGAGGAGCGCCGCCCGCGCCGCGACGAGGCCCGCCCCATCCAGGCGCAGGAGCGTCCGGTGCGCGTCGCCGTCGAGCCGAAACCCGCACCCAAGATGCCGACCCTGCACGAGACGATCCTCGTCGGTCTGCCCAAGGTCGCGGTCGAGGCCCAGCGCGACAAGTCGGCGAACAAGCCGAAGACGGCCAAGGAGGCGCTGCGTCTCAAGGCCGCCCAGGCGAAGGCGAAGTCCGCCGAGGAGGCGCGCGCCGAGGCCTCGACGCTCGAGGAGTCGGTCGTCGTGGATCCGGCCTGGGTCAAGGTCGGCGCCGAAGGCGCCGTCGCGGCGATCACCGCGAGCGGTTCCGCTGCAGAGGCCCTGGTCGACGCCTGGGTCGACACGCACAACGCGGCGGCGATCGTCGAGGCCGCCGCCAGCGACGCGCTCAGCGGCGCCGCGCGCAAGGCTGCCAAACGCGCGCTCAACGTGCTCAAGGCGCGCAAGGTCGACCTGCCCCAGCCGCTCGCGCGCACCGCCTCGGCGCGCGTCGAAGCCGACGAGGTGCTCGAAGCGACCTTCACGCCGCCGGACGGGCGTGGCGCGGTCTCGATCACGATCAGCAAACGCAAGGGCGGCGAGCGCGCCCACATCGCCGAGGTGATCCTGCGCGATCAGCTCGGCGTCGTGCAGGCCGTCTCGGGGTGGATGAGCCGCTCGCAGATCCGCGAGGCGCACCAGCGCATCACCGACAGCACGGGCGTGGCGCCCGCGTCGGTGCCGATCGAGTGGGCCCGCCACCGGATAGCGCAAGCCGTCGCGGCGAACGCGCGATCGGGTCAGCTCGTGCCGCTCTCCTTCGAGCGCTGCCGCGAGCTGGTCGAGCCCGCTCCTTCGAGCGAGCCGCCGCATCCGCTCGCCGATCTCGAGGGCGGGCTGCGCGACGGCGACGAGGCCGGCGCCGCCACGGGCGGGCTGCACGCGGAGCCGGAGCTGCGCGGCTGGGTACCGGACGCACGCGCCCTCGACGAGATGCTGCGCAAGGTCGGAGAGCGACTCACGGCCGAAGACGCGCAGGACTCGGCCAAGGTCGACGAGGCGCTCCGCGAGGAGATGAAGGCCGCGACGGATCGCTTCTTCTCGCCCGAGATGCGGGCCGAGATCGCGCGTCGCATGCGCGACGCGGCCATCACCATCCGCGCGCGTGCCGGCGAGGCCCGCGCTCGCGAGGTGCTGCTCGCGGCGCGCGCCGTCGAGAAGGCAGGGCTCATCACCTCGCCGCCGAGCGAGCTCGAGTTCCTGCGGGCCTTCTTCCAGAAGGGCGTCGCGCTGCTCGCGCAGCAGGGCGGCGGCCAGCTGCGCGTGCCCGTGCAGAACCCCTCGGCCTGAGCCGGGTCGGCCCGCGGGCCCACCGACGAGAAGAGGCGGTCAGCTCCTCGGAGCTGGCCGCCTCGACGCGTCTCTCAGCCTCGCGTGCACGGCAGCGCTCGGGCCCGCCGAGGCGGCGCGAGCGCCGTGCACCGCGCTCACCTCACGGTGAAGGCGATGCTCCCGAAGTCGGCCGTCACGTCGACGTGGCCGCCCGTGCCCGCACCCATCGTGTACGACTTCGCGCTCCCCTCGCCCGCCACGAGCCACTCGGCCGGCAGCGTCGGCTCGGTCAGCTGATCGCTGGCGAGCAACGACATCGTGCCGTCGGCGGCGGCGGGAACGGCGAGCGTGATGTCGCCGTTGTCGCTGAAGATTCGACCCGTTCCACTGGCCGACCACGCGGCGATGTCCGCGTCGACGTCGCCCGTGCTCGCGACCAGCTCGAGCAGCCCACGCGCACCCTGGACGGTGATCGAACCGGCGCCGTCGTTCACGACCTTGGTCGACGCAGGGGTCGCACCGCTCAGATCGACCTCGACGCTGCCGTTGCCCTGGACGACCGAGAAGTCACCATCGAAGCTCGACGGGATCGAGACGGTGAGGTCACCTCCGAGCGCACCCGAGGAGCCGCTCGCGCGGGTGACGCGGATGAGCACGCGGCCGGCGTCGGCGGTGGCGCTCACCTGGAGGTTCTTTTCCATGTGCGCGCGGGCGTTGTCCTCGTTGCTCGCCTTGTCGAGGATGAAGGGCACCACGGAGACCGAGACCTCGCTCCCGGAGCCACGCACGACCTTGATCGTGCCGTTCGCCCCCTGGATGTCGATCGAGGAGCCGGCCGTGTAGGCCACCGTCTCGCGGATCGCTGCGGCCTCGAAGCGCACGGCGTTCTCGGCCTGGCACACGGTGACGCCGTCTTGGTCCTGGCACTCGACGACGCAACCGGTCGAGAGCGCGGCCACGGGGGTGAGAGCGACGAGAAAGGCGAAGCCAACGTTGCGAAGCATGGAGTCCTCCGGTTTCGAGCTGAGTCTACGGCGTCTGGGTCGTCGAGCTTCCCCCGGGATTCGTGCTCGGCGCCTGGGCCGGTCGGGGGCAGCTGGATGCTAGCTTGGACGTAGCCCGGGGCCGAAACACGCAGCACCCGTCAGGGAGAGGTCTCGCGCAGCGCAGTCTCGCGCAGCGCAGTCTCGCGCAGGGCGTCGAGCAGGCGCCTGGCCCAGGGCCCTACGCGTCCGTCGGCGATCGCGAAGCCGTCGAGCGAGACCACCGGCACGAGCTCGCGCAGGCTCGAGCTGAGCAAGACCTCGTCGGCCGAGGCGAGCTCGCCAGGCGTGAGGCGCCGCTCCTCGACGGGCAGCTCGAGCGCTCGCGCGGCGTCCATCACCACCTGCCGGGTGATCCCGGGGAGGATGGAGTCGCTCGTGGGCGGCGTGCACAGCACCCCCTCGCGCAGCGCGAAGACGTTCGAGCTCGCGCCCTCGAGCACGTATCCCTCGCGCGAGAGAATCAGCGCCTCGTGGGCTCCACGGCGCCTCGCCTGCGCGAGCGCCACGATGCTCGGCAGGTAGCTCAGCACCTTGGCGCCGCCGAGCGCGTCGCTCGGCCGGACGACCGAGCTCGAGACGAGCTCGACGCCCCGCTCGTAGAGCGAAGCATCGGGCGGCGCGAGCGCGGAGACGAAGAGCACCCGCGTGGGTCGATCGCAGCCGGCCACGTCGAGCCCGAGCGGCCCCTGTCCGCGCGTCACCACCAGGCGCACGGCGACGTCGACGGCCTCTCTCGGACGGAGCGCGCCCGTGAGCTCGCGCACCTCGCGCGTCAGCGCCTCGACCCCCAGCGGCAGATCGATGAGCACCTCGGAGCACGACCACGCGAGGCGCTCGAGGTGTTGCTCGAGCCTGAAGAGCCCCGCGCCGTAGCTGCGCAGGGTCTCGAACACACCGTCGCCGTAGAGGAAGCCGCGGTCGTAGACGGAGACCTGTGCCGCCTCGGCGTCGACGGCCTGGCCGTCGATCGCCACGCGCACGGGGGGGGAGGAGCGCTCAGCCAAACGCCGCTCCTCCCCCTCGGCGGTCGTGCTCAGCCGCCACCCTTGAGCTTCTCGAGCAAGGTCTTGGCGCGCTCGAAGCCCTTGTCGTTGTCGATCGCGCGCTCGAGCATCTGGATCGCGCGTTTGTCGTCGCCCTGCCGGTGGGCGACCTCTCCGAGGTAGTAGAAGACCTCGGACTTGGTGATCGGCGAGGCGTCGTCGAGGCGCTGGAGCAGCAAGGCCTTGAAGGTCTTGCCTGCACGATCGACGTAGGCCGCCTGTTGCGCTGGATCGCCGTCGGCGAGCTCGAGCGAGAGCACGCCGAGGTCGCGCAGCACGCCGATCGCGCCGGGGTCGATCTTGAAGGCCGTGTCGAGCTCGGCGAGCGCCTTCTCGCGATCCTGGTCGGCGAGGTAGGCCTTCGAGAGCCGGTGATGGATCGTGGCGACCTCCTTCGAGCGACGCCCGCCGTAGCTCTCGACGATCTGCTGGAGCACCTCGACCGCCTGCTTGCCCCGCCCCGAGGCGCTGTACGCATCGCACAGCGAGAGCAACAGCTCGCGATCGGTCGGCGCGAGGTCGGAGGCCTCCTTGAGGAGGTCGGCCGCCTTGCCGTGATCGGCGAGCTTGGTCGCGTGGATGTCCGCGGCCTGCTTGAGCAGCCGCAGCTTCTCGCCCACCTCGGCCGCCGCACGCGCGTCACCCACGACGATCGACGCGAGCTCCGCGTGGGCGCCCTGACGCTCGTAGAGCGCGCGCAGGCGCGTGCGCACCTCGGCGTCGCTCTCCTCGATCGCGAGCGCGCGCTCCAGGATCCGGCGCTCCCCGGCCTCGTCGGAGAGCTCCCCGAAGAGCGTGGCGAGCCGCTTCGCGGTGGCGAGCGCCTCCGCTCCGGTGGAGCCGTCGAGCAAGCGCTCGAGGTAAGGCGTCGCCTCGGCCTTCTGGCCGCGCCGCTCGTGCAGTCGAGCGAGCGCCTCGAGCGCCGGCCGGTGGGCGGCGTCGCGATCGAGCACGGCGACGAAGCTCTCGACGGCCTTGTCGAGCGCCCCGAGCCGCGACTCCTGCACCTCGCCGAGACGCACGAGGTAGCCGAGCTCGGCGCCCACGTCGCCGCGCTCACGCGCGAGGGAGATCTGCTTGGTGAGCAGCGAGGCGAGATCGTCGTCGCGCCCTGCCTTCTCGAGCAGGCGTGACAGCTCGAGCGCGGCCTCGGCTTGGGCGGGCTCCTCCTCCAGCACCGCGTCGAGCAGCTCGATCGCCTCGCTCGTACCCTCGAGCTCGTTCGCGACCTTGGCCGCCTCGAGCCGCAGGGCGGAGCGCTTCGCTTTGTCGTCGTTCACGTCGACCAAACGCGTGAGCAGCGCGAGCAGCTCCTTCTTCTTGCCAGCCTCGGCGTAGAGCTCACGCAGCGCCGAGGAGGCGCGCTCGTCGGTCGGCTGGGCCTCGAAATTCTGCTCGTGCAGATCGGTCGCGGCCTGGAGGTCCGAGAGCTCGCGCCTCGCGACCTCCGCCGCCTCGTGCCGGAGCTCGCGGATGCTCTCTCCGTCTGCGGCGAGCTCCGTCCTGCGGACCAGGAGGCGGTAGACCTCCTTCCAGTCCGAGGCTGCCCTGCGCAGCGCGCAGAGCTCGGTGAGCGCCCAGGCGTCGGCCTCGTCGGCCGCCACCATCTCGCGCAGGATCTCCTCGGCGAGCGCAGGATCGCCGAGCTGGCTCTCCGCGATGGCCTTGGCCTCGCGCCGCAGCTCCACCGTGCTCGGGCTGCCGTCGAGCGCAGCGAGCCGGCGCAGCGTCGCCACGAGGTCGCGCTCACGCCCTGCGCTGCGCTGGAGCTGCTCGATCGACCGGAGGATCACCTCGTTCTGGGGATCCTGACGGAGCGCCTGCTCGTAGCCGGCCTCCGCGCCCGTCACGTCGCCGAGCTTGTCGCGACGCCAGGTGGCGACGCGGATCCAGAGGTCGGAGGCCGTCTCCGAGCCGAGGTCGCTCTGCTTCTCGAGCGCCTTCTCGAGACCACGCGCCGAGCGCTCCCAGCCTCCGACGATGGCCGACACACGCTCGATCTCCGCGAGCACGTCGGAGTCGGCGACGTCGTCGTCGAGCGCGACGATGAGCGCGTCGAGCGCCGCGCTGGGCTCGGAGGCCTTCTCCTCGAGTACCTTCGACAGCTCGAGCCTGAGGCGCACCCTCTCCGCGGCGGAGCCGTTGTGCGCGATCCGCTTCTCGAAGAGCCTCGCGAGCGCGGCGTGATCCGAGGAGCTGCGGTAGACGTCCTCGAGGATCTCCGAGACCTCGGTGAAGTACGCCGGGTCCGCGGTGAGCTCCTCGAGCGTCGCGCGGGCGCCGGCGTGCCCCGGGAAGCGCTCGAGCGCCGAGCGCAGGGAGGAGAGGCCCTGCGGCACGTCCTTGAAGGCGACGATCTGCGTCTTGGCGATGCGATGCAGCAGATCGGCCTGCTCCTCGGCGCTCCCTAGCGGGATGCGCCGCTCGAGCACCTCGACGAGCGCGCGGTGCTCTCCGAGCCGCTCGTAGAGACGGTCGAGCGAGCTGAGCAGATCGACGTCGTCGCCCGCGTGCTCGAGCGCCTTGGAGTAGGCCTCCGCCGCGCGCTTGGGGTCGTCGAGCTCGAGCTCGGCGAGGCGGCCGAGCCGTGCCCAGAGCGACTTCGCGACCTCGGGATCGAGCACGCGCTCGGCGCGCGCGGAGAGCGCATCGGCGTAGAGCGCGTAGCCTGCGCGCTTCTGCTCGTCGCCCTCCGCCGCGCTCGCGCCCACGCGCCGCGCGAGCCGCTCGGCGCTGCCGTGCAGGTCCTCGCGCTCCGGGAGCTCGTCGAGCGCGCGCAGCATCGCCTTGAGTGCATCCGTCGGTCGATCGAGCTTCTCGTCGAGCACCGAGGCCAGCTCACCGAGCACTTCGGCCCGATCACCCGGCTCGGTGAGCGAGCCCGCCCGCAGCTCGAGCACGGCGACGCGATCCTCGTGTTTGTCGCCCGCCCGCAGGAACGGCAGCAAGACCTCCGTCGCCTCGACGCGCAGGTCCTCCTCCGAATCGGCGATCGCGCGCAGCGCGGCGATGGCGCCCGTGTGCTCCGGGGCCTCGTCGAGCACGAGTTTGTACTGCTCGAGCGCCTCCGCGGGCGAGCTGAGCTCCACACGCAGCAGATCGCCGATGCGGGTGCGCAGCTCGGCGCGCGCCGCGGTGTCGGCCGCGAGCGCCGCCTGCTGCCTCAGGTTCTCGAGCAGCTCGTGCCACATCGACTCCCGGCGGTAGAGGCGCTCCAGGCTCGCGAGCGTGTCGCCATCGCTCGGGCGCGCCTCGAGCGCCGCATCGAGCGAGCTGATCGCGTCGCGCGGGCTCTCGAGCACCGCCTCGTGCAGCTTCGCCGCGCGCGAGTGCAGCTCGAAGCGCAGATCCGCGTCGCTCGAGTCGCCGAGCTCGACGCGCTGCGTGTAGAGCTCCACCAGCCGCTGCGCGCGCTCCCTGCGCGCGACGTCGGCGCGCTCCTCGTCGACGCGCTCCTGGTCGACGCTGCCCTCCATCGCCTCCTCGAGCAGCGCGCTCAGGCGCTCGAGGCTCTCCCTGCTGTCCGGCTCGATCGAGAGCGACTTCTCGTAGTCCTCGACCGCGCCCTCGCGGTCGTCGAGCATCTCGGCCCGCGTCCGGGCCGCGCGCCGCAACAGCTCCGCCGCCTCGGCGTCCGAGGCGCTCGCGGCGCGCTGATGCGCGATGTCGACGACCTTGGTCCACTCGCCGAGCAGCACGGCGAGCTCGTCGATCGCCTCGAGCGGCTCCAGGTCCGACGGATCGATCGCGACCACCCGCTCGAGCGCTGCGAGCGCGCGGCGCGGGTGATCGAGCCGCTGGTCTTCGATCCTCGCGAGCATCTGCAGGAGCTCGCGCTTCGTGAAGGCCTCCTCGACCCCCTCGGCGGTGCGCGCGATGCTCTCGGAGACCTGCTCGAAGGATCCGGCCGACGCGGCCAGGCGCTCGAGCTCCTCGCGCGTCGCCGGGTCGCCCGGGTCGGCCTCGAAGGCTGCGCGCACGGCTTCGAAGGCCTTCTTGGCGTCGCCGCCCCGCGTCTCCCACAGCACCGCGGTCTCCCTCAGGATGACCGCGCGCTCGCGAGGATCTTCCTCGCCGGCGAGGCGCTGCTCGTTGAGCTCGACGACCTTCTGCCAGGCGTCGGCGTCTTCGTAGAGCGGCCGGAGGATCTCGATGATCCGCGCGCGGTGCTCCTCGAGCTCGGTGAGCTTCTCGAGCTCGGCGATGGCGCCCTTGTGCCGCGGGTCTGCGCCCACGATCGCCTCGAGCTGATCGATCGCACCCGGGGTGTCGTCGAGCTTCGAGATGAGCAGGCGCGCCAGCGCGAGCCGGAACGGGGCCGCCTGCTCGGAGAGGTCGGCCTGATCGGCGCGGCGCTCGTGGAGCTCCGCGAGATCGCGGTGCCGCTCGAGCCTCTCGTAGAGCTTGCCGAGTCGGTCGAGCGCGAGCTCGTCACGCGGGTCGACGTCGAGCGCCGCCCGGTACGACTCGATGGCGTCGTCGGCCCGGTCGAGCTTCGTCTCCTCGAGCTCGGCGATGGTGTGCAGGAGCTCGAGACGCGGCGCCCCGTCGCGGTAGTCGAGCGCCGCCTTGAGCAGATCGACGCGCTCGGCGTGACGCTCCTCCTTGACGAGCAGGCCGTCGATCGCCTCGAACAGCGCCTCGCTCTCGGGCTCGAAGGCGTGGGCGCGCCGGTACCAGCGCAGCGCCTCGGTGGCCTTGCCCTCGGCGGCGTAGAGCTCGCCGGTCCGCGCCGAGAGTCGGGCGGTCGCCTCGTCGTCGTGGTCGACCTTGGCGAGCTCGGTCGCGTAGATCTCCGCGAGGCGCGCGTGCGACGAGCCCACCCGCGCGAGGCGCTCGAGCTCGGCCCACACGGCCTCGTCTCGGACCTCCTCCGACAAGAGCTTGGCCGTGGTCTCGAGCGCTGCGGCGTAGTCTTCGAGCTGCTCCTCGTAGAGCGTCGCGAGGCGCCGCAAGAGCTCGGCCCGCTCGTCCGGGTCTTGGCTCGCGTCGAGCCGCGCCTTCGTCGCGCGCTCGACCTTCTTCCATGCCGCCTGCTTGAGGTAGACCGGCTCGAGCATCTCGGCCGCGCGCGCGCGGTCCTCGCTCGTGCTCGCCTCGTCGTCGAGCACCGACTCGAGCTCGGCGACGGCGCCGGGGTGCGAGGCCTCGAGCGCCAGCGCCTCCGAGAGCTCGTCGAAGGCGCGAGGCATGTCCTCGAGCGGACCACGCGCCAGGCGCGCGATCTTCACGCGCAGCTCGGCCGGGTCGGCGCCGCTCGCCTCGAGCATGCGCTCGTACAGCGCGACGAGATCGCGGTGACGCTCCGCCTCTCGGTAGAGCACCTCGAGCTTCGAGGTCGCGCGCTCGTCGACCTGGTAGTCGAGCAGGCTCTCGAGGGTCGACACGGCAGCCGCGGTGTCGCCGAGCTTCTCTCGCTGCAGCTCGGCGCTGCGGAACAGGAGCTCGACGCGATCGGCGTCGGAGTCCGCGAGCTCGGCGCGGCGGCTCAGCACACCGAGCAAGGCCTCGGTGTCTCCCTTCTCGGCGTAGATGCTCTCGAGCGCCGTGAGCGCGCGCAGCTCGTCGGGCGAGGACTCGAGGGCCTTCTGGTAGAACTCGATGGCCATCGAGAGCTCGCGCAGCTCCTCTCGCGCGAGCGCGCCGATGCGCAGCAGCATCGCGAGCTGCAGCTCGCCGTCGGCCACCTCGTCGACGATCGAGCGGTAGAGCGCGCAGGTCTCGGCCCAGCGCCCCGTGTCCTTGCTGAGCCGCTCGAGGGTCTCGACCTGTCGCTCGAGCGAGTCGTCGGCGACCGCGTCGCGCACGAGCCGCTGGGCGTAGTCGTAGGCCTTCTGCGGATTGCCGAGCGGCCCCTCGGCCGTCTCGCGCGCCTTCTCGAGGATGGTGATGCGCTCGGCGGGCACCTCCTCGAGCTCGGCCTCCAGACCGAGCACGCGGAGGAGCGCCTCGAAGGCACCGTCGGCCTCGTAGAGCGGACGCAGGATCTCGGAGGCGCCGCGCTTGGCGTCGTCGAGGTCGAGCATCGCCTCGAGCGCAGCGCGCGCGTCGGCGTCGTTCGGATCGAGCTCGAGCGCCGATCGGTAGGCCTCGAGCGCCGCATCGAGCTCACCGAGGTGCTTGCGCCGCACGTCGCCCGAGGCGACGAGCAGCTTGCGTCGCTCGGTCGGATCGTCCGCGAGGGCGAGGTCGGCCTCGATGACGTCGGCGAGGTCCTGGTAGCGCTCGGTCTTCTCGTAGAGGCGGCGCAAGGCGGCGTGCGCCTCGCGATCCGCGCCGAAGCCGTCGGTCACCGCGCGCCAGGCAGAGATCGCCTCCTGGGGCTCCTCGAGCTTCTCGGCGAGGGTCTGCGCGGCCTTCACCATCACGCGACGCCGCGCGTCCGCGTCGTCTTCGGCGGCCTCTCGTCGACGCAGCACGTCGACCAGCTCGCGGTGCTTGCCGGCGCGCTCGTAGAGGCGCTCGAGCGCCGACAGAGACGGGAGATCGCCGTCGTCGTCGGCGAGGCGCGCCTGCCAGGCCGTGATCGCCTTCTCGGGCCGATCGAGCGTCGTCTCGTAGAGCTCGCCGAGGCGCGCGTAGAGCTCCTTGCGTGCGTCGATCGAGTCCTCGAGCTTCGCCTGGGCCTCGAGCGTCTCGGCGAGCTGGGCGAAATCGCCGCTGGCCGACTGGATGCGCGCGAGCGCCCTCGTGGCGGGCGCGCCGATGGCGGTGTCGTCGGGATCGATCTCGAGCACCTTGCGGTAGATCTCGGCCGCCTTGGCGGAGTCGCCGAGCGCGTCCTCGGCGAGCGTCGCCACCGACATCAGGATCTCGGCGCGCACGAGCTTGGGCTGCGCCGCCTCGGCCGCGCGCGTGAGCACGTCGACCACGTCGCGGTGTTTGTCGAGTCGTCGGCCGACCTCGGAGTAACGCTCGCGCAGGCCCTCGTCCTCCGGGAGGAGCGGGACCAAGAGGCCGAGGGCCTCGAAGGCGCCCTCGTCGTCGCTCAAGCGCTCGTCACGCAGCTCCGCGATGCGCCTCAGGATGGCCGCGCGCTGCTCGACGTCGCTCTCTTCCACGTACTCGAGATGGATCTCGAGCATGCGCACGAGGTTCTTCACCTCGTCGCGCGCCTCGTACACGCCCTCGAGCAGCAGCGCGACACGGCGCTTGAGGCTGCCGATCTCGAGCATGCGCTCGGCGAGCTCGCGCGCGTCGGCGTCGTCGGAGCGGCTCTTCAGGATCTCCTCGACGTGGCCCAGCGCGCGCTCGGGCACGAGCAGCTGGTCGAGGTAGAGGCGCGCGAGGTAGAGGCGGATGTCGACAGCCTCGTCGTCGAGCGCGGTCTCGAGCCTGCGCTCGAGCAGCGCCGCGAGCTCTCCGAAGCGCTCCGCGTCTTCGTAGAGCTTCTCGAGCGCGTCGAGGGAGGCCTCGTGCAAGGGATCGATCTCGAGGATCCGCTCGTGGTAGCGGATGGCCTTCTCGGGCAGCCCCATCACCTCCTCGGCGACGAGCGCCACCTCGCTGAGCAGCTCGATCTTGGTGCGCGGGTCGTCGGCCGAGGCCGCCGCCTGATCGAAGAGGCTCTCGAGCTCGCCCCATCGCTCCGCGGCGGAGAGGATCTCCTTGAGCCGGGCGAAGGCGGTGGCGTTGTGCGGATCCTTCGCGAGGATGCGCTTCAGGTAGGGCAGCGCGCCGTCGGAGTCGCCGAGCTGCTCGTCGTGGAGCGAAGCCGCTCGATCGCAGAGCTCGAGCTCGACGCCCTCGGAGGGCCCATGTCGCTCGCCGTCGTCGCCCTCGCGGGAGACCAAGATGTGCGCGCGGTAGGCCTCGGCCAGGTCCGTCGGCCTGCCAGAGGCCACCGCGAGCTCCGCGGCGCGGTCCCACAGCGCGAGCTCGTCGGGGAACTCGTTGAGCGCGCGCAGCACGACGTCGAAGGCAGCGCTGGGCGAGCCGAGCTTCTTCTCCTCGGCGTCTGCCAGCGCGACGTGCAGCTCGAGACGCCGATCGGGCTCTTCGGTGGTCTCGATGAGCACGCGCAGCATCTGGGCCTCGCGCCTGTGATCACCGAGGTCGGCGTAGCTGAGCGCCAGGCGCGCGGCGGCCCGCCCGCGCGTCGGCTCGAGCTCCACGAGCTTGCCGAGCAGCCCGATGGCGTCGGCGTCGCGCGGACGAGCGTCGAGCGCGCGCTCGCAGGCCTCGAGGGCGTCGAGCGGGCGCTCGAGGCGCTCGGCGTAGAGCGTGGCGAGCTCGATCTCGCGCTGCGCACGTTCGTCGCCGTGCACGAGATCGCGGTGCCGCTCGATGACGCCCGCGGCGCCGGCGTGATCGCCGGCCGCGAGCAGCAGGCGCGCGAGGGCGCGCAGCGTCTCGGTGCGGCTCGGGTCGAGCGACACGGCCTCGCGGTAGAGGCGGACGGCCTCGGCGGTGTTGCCGAAGACGTCTTCCTCGAGCGTCGCCCACTCCTCGTAGATGCCCGCGCGGTCGCCCTCGGCCGCGTTCGCGATGCGCAGCTCGAAGAGCCAGCGCAGATCGGCCTGACGCTCGGCCCCGCGCAGCAGGGTGTCGAGGGCCTGGGCGGTCTCGGTGTCGGCCGGGTCGGCGACGAGCAGCTTCTTGTACTCCTCGACCGCCTCGTCGAGCTTGCCGAGCTCACGCGCGTAGGCGTCCGCGAGCTTGATGCGCAGGAGGCGCTCCTCGGACGGGTCGAGCGCGGGCGCGCCGCCGCGCAGGCTCGCAGGGGCCTCGACCTCCACCTCGGCGGGAGCCGGCTCGCCCTTCTTCTTCTTCTTGCCCTTCTTCGGCGCTGGCGCCTGAGCTGCGGCTCCACCCGCGCCGAGGCGCGCGCTCACGGCCTCGACGAAGGGCGCGAAATCGCCCGCCGCGCGGGCCCAGCTCTCGAGCAGCTCGAGCCCCTCGGCGTCGGGAGCGAGCTCGTAGGCGCGCCGCGCATGGTTCAGCGCGCCCGCACGATCGCCGAGCGAGTGTCCCACGACGTCGGCGAGCTTGCGCAGCATGCGCGCGCGCTCGGCGGCGTCTTCGGTGACCGTGAGCAGGATCTCGTACAGCGCCGGCAGCCTCGCCCAGCGCGCTTCCTGCTCGTAGATCGGCAGGAGCGCGCTCGCGGCCTCCGCGTTGCCGGGGTCGGCGGCGAGCACACGCTCGTAGGAGCGCGTCGCCCTCTCCGGCGCCTCGAGGCGCTCGACGTAGACCTTCGCGGCGCGGAAGCTGAGCGCGATCTTGGCGTCGGGCTCGGTGGCCTTGTCGGCGGAGGACGAGAGGAAGTCGGCGAGCGCGTCCCAGTCCCCCTGCGAGGCATAGAGCTCCTCGAGCGCGTCGAGATCACCCGCGGCCACGTAGGTCTCGCGCAGGACGCGCAGCGCCTTCGCCTGGCCCGGGGAGAGCTCGAGCACACGCTTCCACGTGCGCGTCGCGCCGGCGTCGTCGCGCAGGCGGTCTGCGTAGACGGAGCCGAGCTTCTGGTAGATCGCGAGCCTCGCGACGCCGTCGTCGGTCACCTCGGCGCGCTTCTCGAGCGCCTCGGCGACGGAGGCGTAGTCCTTCTCGCGCTCCGCCTGCTTCTCGAGCGCGTCGTGGACGCCGAAGTTGCGCGGGTCGAGCTCGAGGATCTGCTTGTAGAGCGAGATCGCCTCGGCGCCGCGGTCGAGCCGCTCGGCCGCGAGCTTGGCCATCTCGGCGAGCAGCTCGACGCGCGCCTCGCCTTCGGCGCTCTCGAGCTCGAGCGCTGCGAGCGCGTGGAGGCGATCCCAGGCGCGGCGCTTCGTGTAGAGATCGCGCAGCTTCGTGCGCGCCTCGGCGTCGCTCTTGTCGACCGCGAGCAGACCCTCGTACGCGGCGATCGCGTTCTGCACGTTGGAGAACTGATCGGTCCAACGCCTCGCGACGGCGCGGTACAGCTCGGCGCGCTCGCTCGGGTCGGAGCTGAGCTCCGCGAGACGCTGCTGCGCGCCGAGCAGATCACGGAAGCGACCGAGCGACTCGTAGAGCTGGACGAGCTCGCGCAGCGAAGGCTCGTCCTTGTCGTCGAGCTGGACGAGCTGCGCCAAGGTCTGGATGAGCGCCTGCTCGTTGCGGTGTCGATCGCGGTGGATCGTCGCGAGCTCGCGCAGGACCGCCGCGCGCGCGGGCACGTCGTCGGCGCCGAGCCGTTCGAGCTCGTGCCGGTACAGATCGATGAGCGCGGGGTGGTTGTTCGTCTGGGCGTAGAGCCGCTTGAGCGCGTCGCGGGCGGAGACGTCGTCCGGGTCGGCCTTGAGGATGGTCTTGTACTGCTCGATCGCCTTGACGGCGTTGTCCTGTGCCTCGGCGAGCTGGGCGATCTCGGCGGCGAGCTCGCGCTTGAGCTCGCCGTCGCTGGTCGCGCGCTGCGCCTCGGTGAGCACCGCGAGCAGCTTGGGTTTGTCTTCCTGGGCGGTGCAGCGCTCGCGGTAGAAGGCGAGCATGCCGGCGTGCGTGGGCTCCGCGCGCCGCACGCGCTCGAAGTAGGGCTCCGCCGCCTCCGGCTTCTCGCGCATGCGCCAGTGGACCATCGCGATCTGCAGCAAGAGACCGAGCTCTCCCTCGGGGCGACCGCCGCCTTTGAGCTGGTCCTCGTAGAGCGCGACGAGGTGGTCCCACGCCTCGGCGCGCGTGTAGGCCTCGGCGAGCTGGCTGAGGGCGTCGGGCTGTCCAGGCGCGAGGTCGAGCACCTTCTCGTAGGCCTCGGTCGCGCGCTCGGCCTCGCCGAGCTGCGCGTGGAGGCGCGCCGCCTTGATCCCCGCCGCCACGCGGTCGTCCTTCGAGGCGCCGCGCTCGAGCACCGCCGAGAGCAGCTTCGCGAGGCGTGTCGGGTCGGCGGAGAGCGAGCGCTCGGCGAGGGCGATGGCCCTGCGTGCGCGAGGATCGAGCAGCACCGCGCGCTCGACCAGATCGGCGATGACCGTGGCGTCGACCTTCTCTCCTGCGTAGCGGAAGGCCACGTCGGCGGCGCCGACGAGCAGCCCAGCCTGGAAGCTCGCGTCGTCGGTGCTCTCCGACTCCGCGAGGTAACGATCGTAGAGGCTCTCCCACTTCTCGCGCTTGGCCGCGTCGTCCTCGAGCCAGCTCGACGCCTTCTCCGCGAGCGGGTGCGAGGCTCCGCGCTCGGCCGCGAGCGCGCCGAGGCGCTCGTAGAGGCTGCGCGCTCGGGCCGCGTCGAACAGCTCCTCGTCGGCGATGCGCGCGAGCTCCGCCTGCATGGCGAGCTCCTCGGGTTGCCCCGCGACGAGCGCGACTTCCATCTCCAGCATGCGGGCGACGCTGGACCACTCGCGGCGCTGCTCGTGCCTCGAGCGAGCCTGCTCGAGCAGCCGGTGGACTTCCACGTCCGTGGCGCTCGCGGGTGCGGCGACGATCTCTGCGAGCTCCTGCCAAGCCTGCTCGCGCCCGGGATCGTCCTGCAAGCGGCCAAGAACCACGCGGATGAAATCGACAGTCATCGTGTCTCCGGCCCGAGGCCTCGGGACATCCGCCGACAAATGCACGGATCCGCGAGGAAAACCGCCAGAATGGCGATGGCGGGCGCAAGCGAATGTATGCTGCCCCATCCCTCGCTTTCAAGCCTCGTGGGGCACGTCGATGGCGCGAAGCGCGACGGTACGAGGTCGCAGGTTGTCGCACCATCGGCGATCTCCGTACACGCCTCGCACCCGCGCACCGGATCGGGTAGGAGCGCCGCATGGAAAGCATCCGGAGCATCGCGGTGATCGGGGCCGGCCAGATGGGGCGCGGCATCGCACAGGTGGCAGCAGCGGCCGGGATCGACGTCGTGCTCTCCGACGTGTCGGTGGCCCACGCGGAGAAGGGGCGCGCGACGATCGCCTCGGGGCTCGAGAAGCTCGTGGCGAAGGGCAAGCTCGACGCCGCGGCCCGCGACGCGCAGATTGCGCGGATCCGCCCGGTCGACGCGATCGCCTCGCTCGGGGACTGCCAGCTCGCCGTCGAGGCCGCGACGGAGAACCTCGAGATCAAGCTCGGAATCCTGCGCTCGGTCGACGAGCGACTCCCGAAAGGCGCCATCCTGGCGACGAACACCTCGAGCATCTCGATCACCAAGCTGGCCGCCGCCACGGGCAGGCCCGAGCTCGTGATCGGCATGCACTTCATGAACCCCGTGCCGCTGATGAAGCTCGTGGAGATCGTGCGCGGCGTGCAGACCTCGGAGGCCACCTACCAGACGACGCGCGCGCTCGCGGAGCGCCTCGGCAAGACCGTGGCGAGCTCCAACGACGCACCCGGCTTCATGGTCAACCGCATCCTCATCCCGCTCATCGTCGAGGCCTGCTTCGCGCTCCAGGAGGGCGTGGGCTCGGCCGAGGACATCGACACCGGCGCGAAGCTCGGCCTGAACCACCCCATGGGGCCGCTCGAGCTCGCCGACCTCATCGGCCTCGACACCGTGCTCGCGATCGCCGACGTCCTGCACACCGAGCTCGGCGACTCGAAGTACCGCGCGCCGACCAACCTGAAGAACCTCGTCGCGGCGGGCTGGTTGGGTCGCAAGTCCGGGCGAGGCTTCTACCGCTACGACGACAAGGGCCAGCGCGTGGTCGCAGGAGCCTGAGCTCCCCGGCGACGAGCGGCCGAGGCGTCACCGAAACGAGGACACGATGAGCTACGTCAGCGTCGATATCGAGGGACACATCGCCGAGGTGACGATCCGTCGCCCAGAGAAGCTCAACGCGCTCGACCCGACGGTCGTGGGCGAGCTCTTCGAGGCCTTCCACGGCCTCGCGAAGAGCGGCCCTCGCGCGGCGATCCTCACCGGCGAGGGCAAGGCCTTCGTCGCGGGCGCCGACATCGCCGCGATGGCCGAGCTCTCGAGCGTGGAGGCGACGGCCTTCGCGGCCCAGGGACAGCGGCTCGGCAACCTCATCGAGGCGCTCGCCTTCCCCGTCATCGCGGCGGTGAACGGCTTCGCGCTCGGCGGAGGCTGCGAGCTCGCGCTGGCCTGCGACTTCATCTACGCCTCCGAGAAGGCGAAGCTCGGCCAGCCCGAGGTGAAGCTCGGCGTGATCCCGGGCTTCGGCGGCACGCAGCGCCTCGCGCGGCGCGTCGGCATCGCGAAGGCGCGGGAGCTCGTCTACACCGGCGACACGATCGGCGCGGAGGAGGCCCTCCGGCTGGGGCTCGTGAACGCCGTCTACCCCCACGACGAGCTCATGCCGAAGGCGCGCGAGGCGGCGCAGAAGATCGCCGCGCAGGGCCCGCTCGCGATCGCCGCGGCGAAGCGCGTGCTGCGCCTCGGTGAGGATCGCGACCTGGTCGCGGCCTGCGAGCTCGAGGGGCAGGCCTTCGGCGTGCTCTTCGGCTCGAAGGATCAACGCGAAGGCATGCGCGCCTTCGTCGAGAAGCGCGCGGCGAGCTTCGAAGGCCGTTGATGTAGCAAACGATCGGTCGCGCTCGCGTCGCCCGACGCGGGCGCCACGCGCTCCGAGTCAGCCGAGGATCGCCATCTTGAGGTAGCGCCCCTCCGGGAAGCCCGGCAGGCTGGGGTGGTCGCCCGGCGGGCCGTAGGCCCCGAGCAGGGAGAGATCGCTGCGCCCGAGCGCCGCGTCGTCGAGCGTGTCGAGGAAGGCCTCGAGGCCCACGTGGCTCGAGCACGACGCCGCGCAGAAGCTACCGCCTTCGGCGAGCACGGCCGCGCAAGCGGCGTGCAGCTTCGCGTAGGCCGCGAGCGCGCGCTGCACGCTGCGCTCGTTGGGCGCGAAGCTCGGCGGATCGCTGATCACGAGGTCGAAGCGCTCCTTGCGCTTCGCGAGCTCCGCGAGGTAGGTCGGCGCGTCGGCGGTCACGAAGCGGTGCGCGGAGGCGTCGAGCCCGTTGAGGCGGAAGCTGCGCTGCGCCGAGGCGTGCGCCTTGCCGGCCACGTCGACGCTCGTGACCTCCGCCGCGCCGCCGAGCGCCGCGGCGACCGAGAAGCCACCGGTGTAGCTGTAGAGGTTGAGCACGCGCCGGCGGCCACGCGAGAGCTCGCGCACACGTCGCCGGTTCTCGCGCTGATCGAGGAAGGCGCCCGTCTTCTGGCCGTGCAGCACGTCGACCTCGAGCAGCATGCCGTGCTCACGGACGGACACGCGCTCGGGCGGCTCTGGGCCGTAGAGCGTCTCGACCTTGCGCTCGTTCGCGCCTGCCTGCACGCGGAGGAGCAGCGTCTCTACGCCGTGCTGCGTGAGCGCGCGCTTGAGCCTGGGCGCGAGCTCGGCGACCCAGGCCGACGCCGCCTCGCCGTCGGTGCGCAGCACCGCGATCGCGCCATAACGATCGACGACGAAGCCGGGCACGCGGTCTCCTTCGCCGTTGCAGAGGCGGTACGCGTCGGTCGCGCCGTCGGCGAAGGCAGCGACGCGCCTCGCGAAGGCGCGCTGCATCGCCTCGGCGATCCGCCCGGCGTCGAGCTTCGCCGGCCCACGTACGTGCACCCGCACCGCGATCGGCGAGCTCGCGTCGTAGAGACCGCTCCCGAGCACCTCGCCGCTCGAGGCCTCGACCAGCGAGACGACGTCGCCGGTCTCGGGTTGCTTGCTGCCCTTCGGCAGCCGCAGCGCGTCGCGCCAGATCCACGGGTGACCGCGGCGGAGCGCGACCGCGGCGCGGGGCTCGAGAGAGAGGCGCATCGTGGCTGCGTGGACTACCATGGCTCGGCCTCGGCCATGCGCGATCCCGAACAGCCCCGCCCGACGACGGCGCCATCGCTCGCCGCGGCGCTCAGCACCGCGCTCGCCTTCGGCGCCGCGGCAGCGAGCTGCGCGGAGCCTGCCACGGGCCAGGGTGGCGGAGGCGAAGGTCCAGGCGCCGGTGGAGCGGGCGGCGGCGCCGCGAGCACCACGACCAGCTCGAGCTCGGGCGGCGTGATCAGCGAGCCCGACGGGCCGACGCGCCTCACGGTCGTGAGCGGCGTCGTCGACGCTCCGGCGATCCAGCTCTGCTTCCTCGCTTGGCCGGAGCCAGCGAGCGGCGCTTCGCCTTGGCCCGCCGAGCCCATCGCCTTCGGCCGCGCAGCAGCGCTCGCCTTGCCCGACGCGACGATCCCGAGCGGCAGCGACGTGCTCGTCGCCGTCCTGAGCGGCGACTCCGGCGGCGCCGACTGCGCCACGCTCGTCGACGATCCCGGCGCCACCGCCGCGCGTGTGTCGGTGCTCGGGGTCTTCCCGGAGAGCACCTTCCTCGCGCCGCGCAGCCTGCTGCTCGCGCCGACGGGCTGCATCGTCGAGGGGCACACCGAGGAGTCGACGCCGAGCGTGTGCGGCCCGAGCTACTCGCCCGACGAGCCCACGCTCGGCGCGACGGTCGCCGTGCTGTCGCGCGTCACGAGCGAGGAGCGCGTGAGCTTCCAGGCCGTGCACGCGGCGAGCCCGAGCTTCTCGCTCGACCTCGCGGTGCGCCCGAGCTTCGACGGCGCAGACGCGGTCGTGATCGCCGCCAACCTGCAGCCTGGCTCGATCGCGCCCGCGCCCGCCTTCGCGCCGATCAGCACGGCCCAGCTCGGCAGCACCGCCGGCGCGACCGCGCTCGGCCTCGTCACGGGCTCGCCGCAGTCGATGATCGAGCAGAGCCTGGCGAGCGCGCTGGCCGCGGGAGGCCTCGACGGTGGCGCCGTCGCGAACGGACGAGGTGTCACGCTCGTGGCGGTCGGTGCCGCACCCGGCGCGCCGTCGCTGGGTTGGCACGAGGGCTTCCGCATCCTCGCGCTGCGGCCAGACCCGCTGCCCTGAGAGGCGCGCCTCAGCGCTTGAGGTTGAGGTCGGACAGGGCCGTGCGCGCGTCGTTGACGAGCGGGCTGTCGGGGAAGCGTCGCAAGAAGGCGCGCAGCGTGGTGCGCGCGTCGTTGTAGGCCTGCACGTCGATGAGGCACTCGGCGAGCAGGAGCGTGGCGTCGTCGAGCACCTCCGGGTTGGGCGAGGCCTCGCTGAGCTGGGAGAGGATCGGCACCGCCTCCGAGGCGCGCCCGAGCTTGCGCAGCGCGCGCCCCAGCTCGAGCTTCGCGCTCGGCGTGTGCGCGCCGCTGTCGGCGAGCTGCACGGAGCGCTCGAAGGACTGCGCGGCCTCGACCCAGCGTCCGCTCTTCGCGTGCGACAGCCCGTCTTGGTAGGCGTCGACGCTCAGCTCCGAGCGCGCTCGGTCGACCGCGTCCTGCAGGAAGGCGCGCTCGGCGCGCGAGAGCGGCAGCCTCGAGATCGCGGCGCCCGCCTCGACGAGCTCCTTCTTCCGGCGCGCACGCACGAGCTCGTAGAGCGCGGCGGCCTCGCTCTCGGCGGCGCTGCGGGCGGCGTTCTGCTTCTCCAGCGACTCGAGCTCCTTGCCGAGTCGGTCGAGCTTGGCGACGGCCTCCTCCTCGCGGCGCGTGACCGTGGCGACGCGGGCGTCCCAGGCGACCTTCAGCGCGCCGATGATGACGGCCACGAAGAGGGCGTAGGCGAAGACGGAGTTGTAGAAGGCGCGACGCTCGAAGCTCTGCTGCCGCTTCGTGATGCTCTTCAGATCGGCCGCGAGCGCCTGCGTGAGGTTGTTCGTCTTGATGACGAGGCTGCGCGACTCGACGATTTCTCGTTTTATGTCGCGCAGTTCCTCGTCGATCTCATCCATCGTGGCCGGCCCGCGGTGGCCGCCAGTTTTTAGGGCTGGCGCCTCGGATGGCTGTGGTAATGAGGCCGAGCCTCGCCGGCCAAGTTCTCTTCTCCGGCGGCTGCACTCCCCGGCTCCTCGCGGTCAGCGGGTGCCTCACACGCCAACCTCGATCGCTCGACGAAGCCGTCGAGCTCCAGACGGAACGCCATGGACACCAGCGACATCCGCAAGGGCCTGAAGATGATGGTCGACGGCAAGCCCTTCACCGTCGTCGACTTCCAGTTCGTCAAGCCCGGCAAGGGCCAGGCCTTCACGCGCGTGAAGGTGAAGAGCCTGGTCGACGGCGCGGTGCTCGAGCGCACGTACAAGTCGGGCGAGAAGATCGAGAAGGCCGACGTCGAAGATCGCGCGATGCAGTACATCTACCCGGAAGACGGCAACTTCGTCTTCATGGACGAGAGCTCGGGCGAGCAGATCACCGTGCCCGGCGAGAAGATGGAAGACGACGCGAAGTGGCTGAGCGACGGCATGACCGTCGACGTCACCTTGTGGAACGGCCAGCCCATCGGCATCAACATCCCGGGCTCGGTCGTGCTCCAGATCGTGTCGAGCGAGCCGGGCATCAAGGGCGACACCGCGAGCGGTGCGACGAAGCCCGCCACGCTCTCGACGGGCGCCGTCGTGCAGGTCCCGCTCTTCATCAACGAGGGCGAGTGGATCAAGGTCGACACCGAAGGCGGCAAGTACATGGAGCGCGTCAACAAGAAGTGAGCGCGCCCCGCTGGGTGCTCGTCCACGCCGAGCACCCGCGCGCCGATCGGCGGCGACGCACGAGGCGCGGCGTCGGGCCGGCGCAGGGTCCGTTCAGGGATCGGCGCTCAGCACGATCGCCCGCCCGGCGTCGAGGCAGGCGAGCTTCTTGGCGTCCGAGCGCGGCACGCAGGCGTCGAGTGCACGCGTGGCGTCCGAGGCCCAGCGCATCGCGCCCTCGGGCCTGAGCACGAGCACCGAGCGAGGGAGCGCGAGCGCGAGCACGCGTCCGTCGGCGGAGCGCCCCGAGCCGGGCATGCCCGGTGGTCCGCCGGGTGGAGGTGGCAGCGACGGCCGCACGTCGATGCCGCGGTCACCCCAGACGAGCTCGTAGAGCTCGCCCTCGAGGGCGACCCGAGCCTTGCTGCCCTCCACCGACATGCCGATCGGGCGCAGCGCGCGCTCAGCGCAGCCGTCGCCTTTGTGCAGACCCGCCAGCAAGCTCACGGTGGACGGGACCGGAGAGAGCCGCGAGCCGCCGCGTGCGCGCGTCTCCAGCACCGTGGTCAGAGGAGCGCAGCGACGGCTCAGACCCGCGAGCTCGAGCGTCGCGTCGCTCGCGCCCCACGCGAAGGCGCGCGGCCAGGGGAGCGCTTCGCTCGGGCGCTCCTCGAGCGTGCCGAGATCGACCCGCACCACGCGGCCCTCCTCCATCACGAGCAAGCCGCCCTCGGCGTCGAAGCTCAGCGGTGCGTAGGCCTCGAGCTTCGCCGAGGGCTTCGCCGCGAGCACGCGCACGCTCGGGGTGACACGCTTCACGCGTGCCTCCACCCGAGCTGCGAGCGCGGTCGAGGCCGCGCTCTTCGGATCGATCTCGGCGAGGTGCTCGGCCACGAGCGCCGCCCTCGGCAGGTCGCCCGCTTCGAGCAGACCGAGGCCGAGCGCGGCGGCGGCGTCGGAGAGCACGCTCGGCTCACCACAGCGCACCGCGCCCGCGTGCGTGCGCAGCGTCGCCTCGCCGAAGTCGGCGCAGATCGAGCTCGCCAGGGCGAGCAGCCTGCGCGCCGGCCCGAGCGATGCACGCGCGTCCTTGCTGGTTCGCAGCGCGCGCGACGCGCGCGAGAGAGACGCCTCGGGCTCGGCGGGATCCCAGGCGTAGCCCGCCGGTCGATCGAGCAGCACCAGCGGCAGCTCCGGCTCTCCCTCGGCGGCCTCCGCGTGCCGCGCGGCGAGCACCAGATCGGCGCGACCGTCACCGTCGCGATCCTCGACCCGCAGCCCGAGCCGCGCTGGATCGCTGACGCTGAGCTCGAGCCGCAGCTCCGCGTCGCGCGTGGCGCCCGAGCCCAGCCTCACGACGGCCAGCCACTGCTGACGCCGCCCGTCGCAGGTCGCGCGCAGATCGACGTGGACGAGGCCCGGCGCGGGGTGGACGAGCGAGAGCTCCCGAGTACAACGCGACAGCTCCATGCCACCGGGCAGCCGCACGGGCTGGACCTCGCCCCCGCCGTCCAGGAAGACCATGAGCTCGCCTTGGTCGCCCGCGGCGGAGTCCTGCCAGACCACGACGTCCGAGCCCGAGCCGGAGGGCGTGCTCGCCTTGAGCCACCGCCGAAAGAGCCTCCCGGGCGCCGCGACCAGGCGGCGTTCACCCACGACGAGCGACTTGCCATCGCCCTCGACCGCCTGGCCCAGGATCGGCGTGAAGCCAGAGGAGGCGTCCGGTCGCTCGCTCGAGGCGAGCTCCAGGCTCGGGACCGCTGGGGCGCTCGCGGAGTCGGTGGCGTAGGGCACGCTCGGTTTGGCGTCGTCGCAGCCGCCCGCGACGCCGACGAGCGCGAGGCACAGACTCGACAGGAGCGGACGCGACGTCGGACCGGGCGGAGTGGGGTTGGCGCGCTGCAAACGTGGCCCTCGTGGTTGGGCCCCCCCACCCGGGCAGACGAACGCCCGAGCGCTGCTAAGCTATCCCATTCCGCGTGAAGTTCCCGCCCGTATCGACCTCGCGCACACACCCAGCCTGGGGCTTTGGCCGTGCTCGGGCCGCGCGCCCTCGAGTGCCCTGCACAGCCGCGAGGAGCTCCGGCGCGTGACCACCAAGCTCGTCGAAGGCGTCGACTTCTACCGCGAGGGCGACAAGGTGGTGCTCAAGGCCGCCTACCACCTCAAGCGTGGGTACTGCTGCAACTCGCGCTGCAGGCACTGCCCGTACAAGGCCGGCTCTCCGAAGCCGACGATCGAGCTCTTGGGCCTCGACACGCCGAGCGAGTCGAAGGAGCGCTGAGGCGCGCAGCCGAGCTGCCTCAGCCCCGCGCGAAGCGCAGCGCTTCGTCGGCGTCGAGCGAGGCGACCACGCAGTCGGCGCCCGCCGCCTCGAGCTCGGCGCGTGTGTGGCGCCCGGTGCTCACCGCGAGGCAGCGGGCCCCGATCGCGTGCGCCGCGCTCACGTCGCGGGGTGTGTCGCCGACGACGAGCACGCGGCACGCCTCCGGCGCCAGGCCCAGCGAGGCCGCGCCCCTGTCGACGCCCCGCCGGAGCAGCTCGGCTCGATCTTCGGCGTCGCAGCCGAAGCCTCCGAAGGCGAAGCGCCCCGCGAGCGAAGCGCGCCCGAGCTTCAGCATCGCGCCGCGTCGGACGTTGCCGGTCCCGAGTCCGACGGCGAAGCCGAGCGCCTGGGTGTGCTCGACGAGCACCGTGGCCGACTCGATGACACGGAAGCCTTCGCTGGATGGCAGCGCCTGCGCGAGCAGCTCGAGGTAGTCGGCGATGAGTTCGTCGATGGCTTCGGCATCGACGACGGCGCCGATCGCCTCGAGCCCCTGCCGCACGATCGCCCGATCGGTCATGCCTCCGAAGGCGATCGACGCGCAGGCGTCGGCCCGGCCGTGGCGCCGCTCGAAGGCGGCCGCGATCGCACGGCGCCCAGCACCGCCGCAGTCGATCAGCGTTCCATCGATATCGAAGAGGACGACCGTGGACATGCGCGTGGGCCTCGGGTTCAGGCCAGGAGCGTGTGCTCGGGCGCCACGCTCCGCAAGCCTGCAGTCCGCGCGTTCAGCGGTGGGGCGCGCTCGCGACGCGAGCTGGCTGTGGAGCGCTTGCGATCATCGGATTGTGCGCGACGGGATGGGAGCCAGCGCGCTACACTCCGAGTCTCAGGGCTTCATGGGTCAGGGCTACGACTCGCGCGACGAGAGGGACGGTGCTTCGAATGCACGCTCGTCGAGCGCCGCACGGCTCCCTCCCGTGGCGCCACCGCCGCGCAAGCTCTCCTCGCCCGATCTCCCGGAGATGGCCGTGTACTCGGGCCTGCCACCCACGCGGTCGGCGCCGCCCAACGCTCCGACGCGACGCGGGAGCTACGGCGCGCTGCCTCCGGTGAGCGTGCCTCCACCGCGCACGGGTGCCGCTTCGCTGCCGCCGGTCCAGCCGCCGCCCCGAAGGCCCGGGAGCGCGCCGGCCATGCCGGCCACGCGCGATCCGCTCGCCGACACGATCACGCGTGTGCAGGGTCCGGCCCCGGCCGACACGCTGCGCGACGACATGCACAGCACGGCGCCGGACGGGCGCGCGGCGGCGCGCGCCGCGAGCTTCGAGTCGGCACAGGAGATCGAGGCCGAGCCCCTCGACTGGGAAGACGACGAGGAGAGCACCCACGTCTTCTCGTCATCACCTCCTCCCGCCTCACCTCCTCTTGCGGGGGCGCCCGGCTCCGCCGCGGCCGTGCAGGCGCTGGCGCGTGGCTCGACACGCGTTCCGCAGCTCGCCACGCCGATGCCCTCGACCGTGCTGCCGAGCGCGCCTCCCGAGGCGCAGGGCGCGAACGGCTACGCGCACGTCGATCCTTCGCGTCGCGCGAACCGACCCGGCTCGGGCTTTCCACACCCGCGCCCGGTGCGTGAGGTTCCGGCGCCGATCGACAGCCTCGACGAGCGCCTCGACTCGGTGCTCTCGGAGCATTCGCCCCACGCCCAGCATGGCTCGCGTAGGCCGGCGGCGCGCACGATGCAGTCCGAACGACCCACCGAGCGAGGCCTCGCGGAGCCGCCGCCTCAAGGGATCGGCACCGATACGCTCCGGCTCGACGCGATCGACGACGCACCACGCGATCCGGGCCCGCAGCGCGCCGGGCCCGCGACGGTGAACGGCCGCGAGCACACGCCCGGCAACTCCGGCCTGCACTTCCCGCCCCAGCCTCCGATCCCGAAGCCCAAGGAGGCCTCGACGCCGAACGCTTCGTTCGGGCCGAACACGGGCGTGCGCAGCTCGGGGCAGGGCTTGCAGGAGAGAGGCTCCTACCGGCCCGATCCACAGAGCTCGCGACCGCCGCCCGGCTCGGTGCCGCCCGCGTCCTACGAGGCCCAAGCCGCGCCGAGCGCGCCGCCTCCAGATCTGCAGGCCCAGGCCGGTGTGCCCGAGGCGGGTTTCGTCGAGCTGCCGGCTGGCAACCGAGGCGCGGCGACGCAGCTGGCGATCCCTCGCCCCACGCTGCCCGCGCACCTCTTGCCTCCCGAGGAGCAGCCCGCGAAGTACCGCGTGGTGCTCGCCGTCGCCGCGGTCGCGGCGCTCGTGGCGGTCGCCGCGCTCGCGACCTTCCTCATGGGCAGTCGCACCGGCGATCTGCAGGTCGACGTGCGTGAGGCGACGGGCGAGTCGGTGCCGATGGCCGAGGTCTTCATCGACGGCCGGCGCGTCTGCCAGGCCACGCCCTGCATCGTGCAGAAGCTCGAGCCCGGGCCGCGCACGATCCGCGTGGCCACCGCCTCGAGCCTCCACCAGGATCCGGTGACGGTCGAGGTGCGCGCCGGCGAGACGACCAACACCACCGTCACGCTCAAGCCCTTGCTCGGCACGCTCGTCGCGAGCTCCGGCCCGGGTGTGCGGCTCTCGATCGACGGCGTCGATCGCGGCGCGCTGCCGGTGAAGCTCGGAGATCTGAAGCCCGGGCGGCACACGCTGCGTTTCTCGGGTGAGCGCTACCGCCCGGAGGAGCGCACGATCGACGTCGAGGCCGGAAAGACGGTCGACCTCGGCGAGGTGAAGCTCGCGGTGCTGCGCGGCAGGGTGGTCGTCTCGGTGGAGACGGAGGGAGCGCGCATCCTGCTCGTCCCCAACGACGACATGGCGCGCGCCAAGCGACTCGAAGGGCCCTTCCCGCGCACGATCGAGGTCGAGACCTCGAAGGTCGCGTGGAAGCTCGTCGCGCAGAAGCGCGGTCTGCCCGACTTCTCGTCGAAGCTCGACTTCAGCGACGGCGTCGCGGAGAAGCAGCTCGTCGTCAAGCTGGCCGCCGAGCCCGAGCCCGCCGTGGTCGCCGAGCCCGAGCCGCCGCCCGAGCCCATCGCCGCGCCGCCGGAGCCGGTGAAGCCTCAGCCGGTCGCCGTGGCGCCGACGCCTGCGCCCACGCCTCGCCCGGCGGAGCCCGCCCCCGCGCCGAAACCGCCGCCGCCCGCTCCCGAGCCGGTCGCGGTCGCCACCGGCAACGGCACGCTCAACATCAACTCGATCCCTCCGTCGCGCATCCTGCTCGACGGTCAGCCGCTCGGCGAGACGCCCAAGATCGGCGTGAGCGTCTCGGCCGGTACGCACACGGTCACGTTCATCCACCCCGAGCTCGGCAAGAAGTCGGTGAGCGTGCGCGTGGAGCCCGGCAAGACCGCCACGGCGAGCGCGCGCCTGCGAAGCGACTGAGCGCCCGCAGAGCGCACGGCGGCGCCGCGAGGTTCAGCGCGCCGAGCTCGCGAGGTAGCTCGCGAGCGCGATCACCTTGGGCTCGAGGCTCGCGATCTCGACACGCTCTTCCTTCGTGTGGAAGCCCGCGCCGCGCGGGCCGAGCCCGTCGATCGAGGGGACGCCGATCGACGCGGTGGAGCTCGCGTCCGAGCCGCCAGCGATGAGCGCCGACTCCTCACCGCCGAGGCCCGCGGCGCGTGCGCAGGCCGCGTAGGCCTCGTAGACCGCGAGGTTCTCGGGCGTGCGCTCGAGCGGCATGCGGTTGGGCCCACCGCCGAGCTCGAGCGTGGTTCCGTCGACCTCGCGCGAGGCCTCGCTCGCCGCCTCACGCAGCGCCTCGAAGGTGGCGACGCCGTCGACCGCGTGCACGAAGCGGAAGTCGATCTCGCACTCGGCGTGGTCGGGCACGGTGTTCTTCGCGTGGCCGCCGCGCACCACGCCGACGTTCACCGTCACGCCGCGCTCGTAGTCGGTGAGGCGCTGCGCGCGATCGATGAAGCGCGCGAGCGCCCAGATCGCGTTGCGCCCCTTGTCGTGATCGTTGGCCGCGTGAGCGGCCACGCCTCGCGCGACGAGCTTCGCGGAGCCGGTGCCCTTGCGCGCCGTGATGACGCGATCGTGTGCGCGGCCGGCCTCGAAGACGAGCGCGGCGCGCGCGCCCTTCGCTTCGCGCTGGATCACCCCACGCCCCTCGGGTGAGCCGATCTCCTCGTCCCCGACGACGATCATGCGCAGCGGGAGCGCGTCGAGCAGCCCCGCCTCCCGGAGCGCGCGCAGCGCCTCGAGCATCACGACCAGGCCGCCCTTCATGTCGAGCACACCCGGCCCGCGCACGAGCTCGCCGTCGCGCACGAAGCCCTCGAAGCTGCCCGCCGGAAAGACGGTGTCGTGGTGGCCGACGAGCACCGTGGCACCCTCGGCGCTCTGGGCGGCGGCCTTCGTCGAGAAGACGAGGTGGTCGGCGTAGAGCTCGCTCGGGATGCGCCGCACCACGAGCCCGAGCGCCTCGGCGCCCTGTACGAGCAGGCTGCCCACGGCGTCACCGCCCGGCTTGTTGCGCGTGTAGGAGTTGATCGTCACCAGCTCCTCGATGCGGGCGAGCATGGCTTCGGTACGACCACGCACCGCGTCGACGATCGGCTTCATGGGCGCAGTCTAGAACGCATGGAGTCGGAGTGCTAAACCGCGGTCACGATGAAGCGCTTCAAGGCTGCGGTGTTGGGAGGCAGTGGCTACGGCGCCGGCGAGATGATCCGGCGCCTGCTCCATCACCCCGAGGTGGAGCTCGTGCGGGTCGCGTCGATCGACTACGTCGGTCAACCGCTCGGCGACGTGCACCTGAACCTCGAGGGTCAGACGGACCTCCTCTTCGAGAACCTGCCGCCGGCCGAGGCCGCGCGCGGCATGGACGTCGTGCTGCTCGGCCTGCCCCACAAGGTCGCCGCGAGCTACGTCCCCGAGGTGCTCGCGGCGGGCGCGAAGGTGGTCGATCTCTCGGGCGATTTCCGCCTGAAGAGCGCGGCCGCCTACGAAGCGCACTACGGCGCGAAGCACCCCTGCCCCGAGCTGCTCGCAGAGGCCGTCTACGGCCTCCCGGAGCTGTCTCGCGACGCGATCCGCGGCGCGAAGCTCGTCGCCTCGCCGGGCTGCTTCGCGACCACGATCGAGCTCGGACTGCTCCCGCTCGCCAAGCGCGGCCTGCTGAGCGGGCGCGTCGAGACCGTCGGCATCACCGGCTCGAGCGGCAGCGGCGCAGCGGCGCAGGCGGGCACCCACCACCCGACGCGCGCGGTGAACCTCAAGACCTACAAGCCGCTCAAGCACCAGCACCTGCCCGAGATCCTCGACACGCTCGAGCGCGCGGGAGGCAAGGAGCTCGCCCTCCACTTCGTGCCGGTGAGCGCGCCGCTCTCGCGCGGCATCTTCGCGACGAGCTTCGTCACCGTCGACGCGAGCGTCACGCGCGAGCAGGTCGCCGAGGCCTTCGAGAGCGCCTACGCGGCGGAGCCCTTCGTGCGTGTGCCCAAGAAGCGCCTGCCCGAGGTCGTCGCGGTGGCCGGCTCCAACCACGTGGAGGTCGGCTTCGAGCTCGGCCCGGTCGAGGCCGGCAAGCGCACGCTCGCGTGCTTCAGCGCGATCGACAACCTCATCAAGGGAGGCGCAGGCCAGGGCATCCAGAACATGAACCTCGTGCTCGGGCTCGACGAGCGCCTCACGCTCGAGGATCCGGGAGGCTACCCGTGAGCCGCGCGAGACCGGTGGTGGTGAAGCTCGGCGGCGAGGTGATCGCCGGGCCCTCGCTCGCCGTCGTCGCGGCCGACGTCGCGGCCATGGCGAAGGACGGCCCCGTGGTGCTCGTGCACGGCGGCGGGCCCCAGGCGAGCAAGCTGCAGGAGCAGCTCGGGCAGACGCCGGTGAAGATCGCCGGCCGGCGCGTGACCGACGCCGCGACGCTCGAGGTGATGAAGATGGTCGTCGCCGGCCAGCTCAACGTCGACCTCTGCGCCGCGCTCGTGCGTGCGGGCGCGAGGCCCGTCGGCCTGCACGGCGCGAGCGGCCCGCTCATCGAGGCGACGAAGCGACCGGCGCGCGTCTACGGCGGCGCGGGGCCCGATCCGGTCGACCTCGGCCTCGTGGGCGACGTCGTCTCGATCGACGCCGAGCTCGTCGGCCTGCTCACGGGCGCGGGGCGCATCCCGGTCCTCGCCTGCCTCGGCGCCGGGCTCGACGGGCAGACCTACAACATCAACGCCGACATCGTGGCGACGAAGGTCGCGGTCGCGCTCGGCGCTCGGAGCCTCTTGCTCGTGTCGGACGTGCGCGGCGTGCTGCGCGACGTCGCCGATCCCTCGAGCCGCATCGCGAGGCTCAGCGTCGCCGAGGGGCGCGCGCTCATCGCCGAGGGCGTGATCCGCGAGGGCATGATCCCCAAGCTCGAGGAGTCCTTCGGTGCGATCGCGGCCGGCGCGGAGCAGGTCCACATCCTCGGCAAGCTCGCCCCCGGAGAGCTCGCGCGCGAGGCGCGGGAGCCTGGCTCGGTGGGAACGGTCCTGGTCGCCTGAGGGTTGTCGCCGAGGTGGCCGACCTCTCGACCTGGCTCGAATACGCCTCCGGGGCGCGGGGCTCGATCGCGATCGCGGCGACGATCTCGATCGCGTCGATCCTGCTCAGCCTGATCGCCGCTGGCTGGGTCGCGGTGCGCATCCCGGTCGACTACTTCGTCGTGAAGGAGCGCCCCCTTCCCTTCGCGGGTCACGGTTGGCCGCTGCGCGTCGGCGCGCGCGTCGCACAGAACGTGCTCGGCCTCTTCCTCATCGCGCTCGGCGTCGTGCTCAGCCTACCTGGCGTGCCCGGTCAGGGGCTGCTCACGATCCTGCTCGGCGTGATGCTGGCCGATCTGCCGGGCAAACGCCGGCTCGAGCGGCTCATCGTGAAGCGGCCGCTCGTGCACCAGGCCATCAACCGGGTGCGCGCGCGCTGGGACAAACCGCCGATCGACGTGCCCCACGAGGAAGACGCCTACTCACGCGCCGACTGATCCTCACGCGCCGACCGAGCCCGCGCGCTCCGCCAGAGGACGCTCCGCTGCATGGCGCTTGCGGTGCCACAGGTAGAGCCCGAGCGAGAGCGCGAGACAGATCGCGCCGCTCGCCCACTGCTGCGGCATGAGGCAGACGATGCCCGCCGCGAAGCTGATGCCGATGAAGGCGCGCCGGGTGCGCGCCGGGGGCTCCTGCGCGTCGAGCGCGCCGAGCTCCGCTGCGCCGAGCTCGGGCAGCGCGACGACGGCTCGCGCAGCACGCGCCGGAGCTTCCGCTGCGTCACCCCCTTCGCGCACGCTCTTCGCTTCCACCGTCGGCCCTGGTGTACGCTGCGCTCGTTCGCGCCGCCGCGCAAGCCTGCACCCGCCCAGCGCGGTGCTCGCCGTCGCGCGGAGCCCCCTCCTTCGCTTCGCCCAGCCCGAGCTTCGCCGACCATGAGCCGCGCCGCCGCCGCCACCGAGTCCCCTTCGTACACGTGGCGCGATCTCTTCCGTGAGTCCTACTTCACGCTCGATCGCCGCACGCTGGGGCTCACGCGGATCTGCCTCGGCTTCTTCCTGCTCATGGATCTCTTCCGTCGCACCGGCGACTGGGAGGCCATGTTCTCGGACCGTGGCGTGCTGCCCACCTGGGTGATCCTGCACCGCCCACAGTCGACGGGCTTCTCGCTGCTGCACGGCTTCACGACGGCGCCCGAGCTCTGGGCGCTGTGGCTCGTGATCTTCGCCACGTACGTCTGCGTGCTCGTCGGCTACCGCACCAAGCTCGCGCAGGTGCTCTCGCTCGTCTTCGTGACGAGCATGAACGGCCGCGTGCTGCTGATCGAGAACGGCGGCTACGTCGTGCACAACCTGCTCTTGCTGTGGACGGCGTTCATGCCGCTCGGCGACAGGTTCAGCCTCGACGCGCTGCTCGACTCCTTGCGGCGCAGGCGGGAGAGCACGGCCGCCGAGCTCGCCGATCGCAGCGCGATGGACGCGCCTTACCGGATGACGCCCTTCGTCTCGCTGGTGGGGCTCGTGCTCGTGCTGCAGCTCGCGGCCATCTACTACTTCAACGTCGTGCACAAGACGGGGCCTGCGTGGAAGGTCCACTACACCGCGGTGCACTACGTCATGTACGTCGATCGCATGGTCAACCCACTCATCGGGTGGGTCCGCGACTACGTGCCTTTCCCGATCTACCGCGCGATGACGATGGCCGTCATGGCCTCGGAGGCCGGGCTGCCGTTCTGCCTGCTCGCACCGCGCCTGGTGATCGGGGGCTTCGACGTCCGCCTCTGGCTGCGCCGCTTCGCGCTCGTGCTGGTGAACTTCCTCCACATCGGCTTCGGCAGCACCTTCGTGCTCGGGCCCTTCGCCTGGGCCCTGTGCGTGTTCTCGACCTTGCTCTTCCAGAAGGAGGACTGGGACACGAGCGCGCGTGCGATGCGCCGCAGCCACCGCGAGCGCACCGTGATCTTCGACGCGAGCTCGGGCGCGGCCTGGCTCGCGGTGCGTGTGCTCGCGCGCCTCGATCGCTTCGGGCTGCTCGGCTTCGACGAGGCGAAGGGCAGCGAGGCGAACCACGGCTTCGCGGTGCTCGACCGCTCGGGCAAGCTGCTGGTGGGCCACGCGGCCCTCGCCGACGCGATCGCCGCGCTCCCGGTGGGCTCCGTCTTCGCGTGGATCCTGCGCCTGCCGCTCGCCTCGAGCCTGGTCGACGCCGCGATGCGGCGCGGGCGCTGGTCGCGCTTCTTCGGCCTCGAGGCGCCCGGCCAGTCGGCGACGCACGAGCCCACGAGCCTCGCGCTGAGGCGCCGCAAGCTCGGCGGGCTCCTGCGCGAGACGGCGTGCTTCGTCATGATGATCGGCGCGCTCAACCAGGCGCTCACCGAGCTGTGGGTCACCAAGAAGGGCTGGAACGAGCTCATCGCCACGCTCAACAAGACGAGCCTGGTCGAGGGCCTCGGGCTCACGCTCTCGCCTCACCCCGAGGCGACCAAGCTGCTCTCGCACAAGGGGCGCTTCCTCCAGGGCTGGTTCATGTTCTCGCCCAACCCCGTGATGGACGACGGC
>CALKVW010000161.1 GCA_938004785.1 uncultured Polyangiaceae bacterium | reverse complement strand
CCCCGAGCGCAGCGCGCGGCAGCCGACGACAGAGAGTTCTTCGCCGAATTCTCCGCATCCCTCGATTTCTGACGAACGACAAGTCGAAAAGCCGAACCACCAGGTTCGGCTTTTCTGGTCAGCTATGGAGCGGGCGGATCGGCTCAGGAGAGCTTCACGAGCCGGAGCTCGGCGCGCTGGAGGCGGGTCGGTGGGACCGGTGAGAGCTCGACGCCGAGCTCGGTGCCCGGGAGGAGCGGGCGCTCGATCCGCGCGAGCACCACGCGCAGCTCACCGACGGGCCCAGGATCGGCGTCGGAGGCGTCGAGCCCTTGCTCGGGGCGATCGCTGATCTGGATCACCTGCGGCAGATCGAGCCCCTCGGCGGACAGGCGCGCGTAGAGACGGTGGCCTCGGACCGGAGCGAGCCACAGCCTGAGCTCGAGCTGGTGTGGGCCGGTGCGTGCACCGCTCGAAGGCTCCAGCACGATGCGCCCCGACGAGGCGGCGCCGAGGGCCACGCTCGCGATCACCCTGCGTGGGCGCCCCCACACGAGCAGCACCGCGCCGAGCGCGACGAAGACGGCGCCGATCGAGAGGAGCAGCCAGGCCATGGATTCCGGTGCGCGCCCGAGGGACCGCGCGCGCCTCGGCGCTCAGCGACACACGCCTTGGCTGGCCGTGCAGAAGTCGTACTTGTCACACCACTCGGACTGGCCGCAGTCGTCGCTCGTCTTGGCGATGCAGCGGTCGACCGAGAGACTGCAGAGCCCACCCTGCTTGCAGGACTGGCTGCTACGGCAGTGGTCGTCGCTCGCGGCGACGCACTGACCGGCCTTCTCGGCGCACCAGCCCCAGACCTTGCAGGCATGCGAAGACTCGCAGGAGGTGTTGGGCGCGTCGGTCTCGGCCCGCACCTTCTTCGGATAGCCGGGCGAACCGCAGGCCATCGCCGAGAGGGCGAGCGTGGAGCAGGCGCAGAGCAGCGTGACGCGGCGGAGGTGGACGGAGGGCATGGGCGTCGAGAGGCTAAATCACCGCGCGCGGTTCGGCTACAGGGTGCGCCTCACCGGGGGCTCTGCCTCGCCTGCGCTGCTCGACGGCCCGCGCGGTCGCGCGCACACTCCGGCCTGCGACATGGCGCTCGAGACCAGGAACACGGCTTCGACGGGTCGGCACGCGCGCAAGGACCCGGCGGGCTCCGCGCACACCTCGGCCGCGGCTCTGGTGCTGAGCTCGGCGCTCGTGGGCTCGGGCTGCTTCGGCGCGCCGGCCCACGTAGGGCCGGTGAGCGAGCACTTCGACGGTTCGAGCTTCCACAACGTCCCGCGCGGGGGAGAGCCGGACTTCTGCGATCTGGTGAAGTGGCAGCTCCAGGGGGGCGCGGTCGTCTGGCCCGAGAGCCAGTCGGCGCCGGTGAAGGTCGTGCCTCCCGCGCGCGTGGAGCGCGGTCTGCGTGCGACGCAGGTGGGGCACGCCACCGTGTTGGTGCAGCTCGACGGCCTCGCCTTCCTCACCGATCCGGTCTGGTCGGAGCGGGTCGGGCCCGTCTCCTTCGCCGGGCCCAGGCGCTACGATCCTCCGGCGATCGAGCTCGACGATCTGCCGCGGATCGACGCGGTGCTCATCAGCCACTCCCACTACGACCATTGCGACGCGCCCACGCTGCGCGAGCTCGAGCGTCGCTTCGCGATGCCCATCTACGGCGGACTCGGCACGCGCGCCATGCTCGAGGACCTGGGCATCCGAGGCGGCGTGGATCTCGACTGGTGGCAGGCCGCGAGGCTCGGGAGCGGCGCCACGATCCACTTCGTGCCGGTGCAGCACTGGTCGATGCGCGGCCTCGGCGACCGCAACCAGGTCTTGTGGGGTGGCTTCCAGGTGCGCGCGCAGACGGGCAGCTTCTATTTCGGCGGCGACACGGGCTACGGCGACCATTTCGCCGAGACGCGCGCCAGGCTCGGCGCACCGGACGTCGCGATCCTGCCCATCGGGGCCTACCTGCCTCGCTGGTTCATGGCGCCGATGCACATGGGCCCACTCGAGGCCGTGCGCGCGCACCTCGAGCTCGGCGCGGCGCGATCCATGGGCGTTCATTGGGGGACCTTCGACCAGGCCGACGAGGGCCGATACCAGGCCGCAGGCGAGCTCGGCCTCGCGCTGGACGCGCTGCGTCTACCGAGGGCGCAGTTCATCGCGGCGCGCCCCGGCGACGTGCTCGAGTGGCAGCCCGATGCGCGGCGCACTCCGGGCGAGCCGCTGCGCTAGAAATGGACGCCGCCTAGAATGGGAAGGCCGCACAGAGCGGGGGAGCGCAGAGGCCGGCGTCGTAGGGCGAGCGGCAGCTGAGCCCCTCGGTGCACTCGTCGAGGAAGCAGGCTTGCCCGAGCGTGGGGCGCGGCACGCAGCGAAAGTCGCCCTGGGCGTCGGGCACGCATGAGCCTTCGACCCCGCATTCGTTGCCCGCACTGCAAGGAGCGCCGAGCTCGTAGTGGGCCCTGCATCGCTGGACCTGGAAATCGCAGAAGAGCCCCGCCGAGCAGCTGTCGTCGAGGCCGCAGGGCTCTCCCTCGGCGACGCGGGGCTTGCACAGGCTCTCGGCGCCCTCCACGTGGCAACCGAGCCCCGGCTCGCATCGAATCTCGCCCACGGCGCAGGCCTCGCCTTCGCCCGGTGGGAGCCCGCAGAGCTGCGCATTGCAGGCGAGCCCCTCGGCGCAGAGGAAGGGCCCGAAGCGGCCGAGCGCGCAGGGCTCGCCGAGCTCGGGCAAGAGCTGGCAGCTTCCCTCGTCGACCGCAGGACCCATGCGACAGCCGAGCCCCTCGGCGCAGGCGACTCCCGCACCACAGGGCTCGCCGAGACCGGGCTCGGGCGCGCACTGCCCTCCTTCGCAGTACTCCGTGTCGACGCAGGCCTCGTCGCCGCTGCAGGCGACGCCGCTCTGTTTGGCGCGGCACTCGCGGCGAGCGGAGGCGAGGCAGCTGAGCTCACCGCTGCACTCGGAGGGATCGGCACAGCTGACACGCGGCCCTCCGTAACCGGGAGCGAAGCAGCGAGCGTCCCCACCACAATGGTCGCCGGGCAGGCAGTCGGCCTCGCTCTGGCAGCTCCCGCCGGGGGTGGGCTCGACGCAGGAGCCCGCGCTGCCGCAGCGCGCGCCCTCGGCACAGAGCCCACCCGCGCAGGGCGCGCCCGGACCGGGCAGCTCGCGGCTCTCCGCAGCCGGCCAGACCAGTGGGCAGCGCACGATGAACACGTCCGGAGGCGGGAGCTGGCACCCGGCGAGCGAGCCCTCGAGCGTGGGCAGGCAAGCCTCCGGGACCGAGCCCGCGACGAGCAGCGTGCCGCTCGCGACTCCCGCCGCGAAGCCATCGAGCTGCCTTCGACAGCCACGCTCGGCGCGCTCGAGGCAGGCACCTTCGGCGTCGGAGAAGCCGGGCACGTCGCTGCAGCCGCAGCCGAGCGCCGCGGCGCAGTAGCGCTCGGCGTACACGGGGCACCAGGCGTCTTGGAGCTCGGACAGAGCGCCCGGCCCGCCGGCACCGGCTCCGCCAGCGCCGCCCTGCCCAGAGCCGACCTGCCCAGAGCCGCCCTGCCCAGCGCCGCCTGCGCCGGTGTCGTCGCCGCAGGCCGTGAGCAGCGCACCCACGAGCGCGAGGCGCGCGAGGCCCATCCATCGTTGCTGGTGCATGCCGTCGCTCAGACCTCCGAGGGCGCGCAGCATCGACGCGAGGGGCTCAGGCTTCAAGCACGTCGTCGACGAAGCTCCGGAGGCGGTGGGTCTGCTCTGCGCCGAGCCCCTGACCGATGAAGGCCGCGCCCGCGACGAAGGCGTTGAGGAACACCGTGCCGACGGGGATCCACATCGGCCAGTAGGTCCCGTGCACCAGGCCGAGCGAGATGCCACCCATCAGACCGGCGATGCCGAGCATGACGAGCAGCATGTGGATGCCTGCGAAGGTCGTCCACACGTGCGGCTGCGGGCCGATGCGCCCGCGCACGATGGCCCCGCCGTTCTCGCTCGCTTCGATGCGCAGCTCGAGCGAAGGCGACCAGGTCGACAGCTCGGCCGGCAGTGGGTTGATCTGGAAGAGCCGGCGCCGGACCTTGCCCGCGACCGGGCAGCCCGGTCGCTCGAGCGCCGCTCGGAAGGCCGCGTCGACCGCGTCGGCGCTCTGCTCGACCTCGACATCGAAGCGAGGGCGGAGGCGTGGACCGGAGACGTTGACCGCCGGGCGCGAGAGCCAGGTGCCGCCCGCGTGGCGGAAGCCATAGCCGACGGCGAGGCGTGGTCCCCGGCCACCTCGCTCGAGCACCTCCGCCCAGCGCGGCTTGAGCGCGACGCGCTCCACCTCCAGCAAGAAGCGCCTCTCCTCGCTCTGCTCCACGCGCTCCACCGTGACGAGCTTGCACTCGAAGACCTGCTCGGCCTCCGCCACCATCGGAGGAGCGGCCGTGCCATCGAGCCCCGGCTCGAGCGCCGACTCGAGCAAGGCGAAGGGGTTCTTCGTCATCTTCTCGGCGGTCGACACCTTGGCCGAGAGCGCCCTGCAGACCTCGAAGCACTCCGGACGGTCTTCGAGGAAGTTGAGGCTCACACGGCCAGTGCGCTCGAGGTTCGCCGCGGTCTTCGAGGCGGTGGTGATGACGAGCCTGAGGCGGTGGTGCTCGTCGGAGAGCACGGGGAAGCACAGGCTGTAGGGGGCGAGGTTGGGCTCACCCTCCGGGCCGCGCGTCGCGAGCAAGACGACCGGCAGCGGGAAGAAGGCCGAGGCCTGGAAGTAGCGCGCGCGCAGCGGAACCGAGACGAAGCTCGAGGCGAGGTCGGTCGAGGCTGAGGTCGTGGGCGTGGGCATGGAAGTCACCAGGAGGCGCGGCGCGCTCTGGCCGGGCCGGGCGCGACTTCGATGATCCCACGAGCCAGCCACGCGGCCGAGCCTGACGCTGCGGAAGCGGCGGACTCGGCAGGCTCGGCGGGCTCAGCCCCGCGGTGCGCTCGGCCCGCGCAGGCCCTTGCCGCTGCGCACGAAGCCGGCCTGCTCGAGGCGAGGCGCGAGAGGAGAGCGTGGCGCCTCCTCTCCGTCGATCCTGGCGAGGTGCCTCGAGCGACAGCTCCCGTCGCGCCAATGCGCGGCGAGCGCGGCCGCCAGATCCTCGAGCGCGTGTGCGCGCTCGGGCTCCTCGCCGGGCAGGAAGCTCGTGAGCGCCTTACCTCCTCGCGCGAGGTACGCGAGCAGCGCGCCTGCGCGCAGCAGCACGCGCGCGCCCGCGGTGCGCTGCGGTCTCGGCTCGCAGGCCGGCCACGGCAGGGTGGCGCCGTAGGGGTTCGCCGGATCGAGGGCCGCGAGCCACGCCACGCGAGGAGCCTCGGGCGCCTCGCGACAGGAGCGCAAGCGCTCCTCGGCGCCAGGGCGGGCGAACTGCAGGCCGCCGAGACCCTCGACGAAGTAGCCGCGGCGGATGCGCCCCGACTCCTCCATCGCGCGCAGCACCGGGTAGATCGCCGAGAAGCCACCGGGCACGTCTTCGCAGGCGAGCGTCTCGCGCGTGAGCAGCCCGTGCCTCGAGAGCAGCACCTCGACGAGCGCGGCGCGCCGATCGGTCTCGCTGGGCGGAGCGAGGCCGTGGCGGGGCAACAGCGCCCACCTGCCCTCGCTGCCGCGCGGCAGCTGCCTCCGGCTCACGAAGCCGCCCGGGCGGCGCAGGCGGTCGCGCCCTCGTCGCTCCGAGCCCGCCGTGCCCGAGGCGTAGAGCGCGCGCAGCGGCAGCGTCGTGTCGTTGGTGAGGAGGCCCGAGAAGGCGAGGTCCCAGAGCGCGTCGAGCAGATCCGGCGCGTAGCCTCCGAGCTGGGCCGAGATGTCGCCGAAGAACATCGCACCTCGACGCTCGAAGAGCGCGAGCAGCTCACCCGCCCGCGCGTGGGTGGGGGTCGCCGAAGGCTGCGCGAGCAGCTGATAGCGATCCGTGAGGTGCAGCGAGATCCGCGCGTCGCTCGAGCCCAGTCGATCGACGGCGCGCCAGACGATCTCGCCTGCGGCGCAGAGGTCGTCGAGATCCGAGGGCGAGAAACCTCGCACACGCGCGGGCAGCACGTCTTCGAGCCACACCGACACGGGCAGCACGAGGCCCTCGAGGCGCTCGATCGTGGCGAGCAGCGCCTCGAGGCCCGCGCGTGGGCGCTCGAGCTCGTGCCATTCGAGCGCGAAGCGCGCGAGCGCCGAGGTCGACACGGGCTCCACCTCGCGACGCAGCTTGGCGAGGCTCGCGCGTTTGATCTGGCGCAGCACTTCGGCGTCACACCATTGGCGCGAGGCGCCGCCAGGCCTGAAGCTCCCCTCGACCAGCCTGCCCGAGGCGTGCAATGCGCGCAGCACGCCGAGCAGTGGATCACGACCGATCCCATAACGATCGTCGAGCGCCTCCGCGCCGAAGGGGCCGTGGGTGCGCGCGTGACGCGCGACCAAGCCGGAGAGCGCGGCCTCGACCGGCTCGAGCAGCGAGCTGGGAAGCCCCGGCGGAGGCGACACGCCGAGCGCGTCGCGGTAGCGCGCGACCTCCTCGACCGCGACGTAGCGCTCGGCTCCAGCGATCCGCAATGGCACGATCCGCCTCGCGGCCACGAGCTCGGCGAGCGTGGCGGCGAGGTCGAGCCCAGGCTCGGAGCGCGCGCGGATCTCGTCTACGCCGAGGTCGCCGAGCACGAGCAGCAGATCGTGCAATCCGTCGGCGTGCGCGATCTTCCGGCCCGACAGGTGCGAGAGGCGAGCCTCGACCTCGTCGATGGCGGTCGGGTCGAGCAGCTCCGAGAGCTCGACCTCGCCGAGCAACTCCCGCAGGCGCTCCTGGTCCAGGCTCAGGGCCTGCGCGCGCCGCTCGGCGAGCGGCACGTCGCCGTCGTAGAGGAAGCTCGCGACGTAGGAGAAGAGCAGCGAGGCCGCGAAGGGCGAGGGCTCGCGCGACTCGACCTCGACGACGCGGAGCTGCCCCGATTGCACGCGGCGGAGCAGCTCGACGAGCGCGGGCAGGTCGAACACGTCGCGCAGACACTCGCGGTAGGTCTCGAGCACGATCGGGAAGGACCCGAAGCGCGAGGCCACCGCGAGCAGATCGCTCGCGCGCTTGCGCTGCGCCCACAAAGGGCTGCGCTTGCCGGGCAGCTTGCGTGGCAGGAGCAATGCCCGCCCCGCGTTCTCCCTGAAGCGCGCGGCGTAGAGGCTCGTGCGGTCGAGGCCTCGCAGAACGAGCGCCTCGACCTCGTCGGGGGACGGGATGAACAGCTCGAGCGGCACGGGCGCGTCGCCCTCGGGTAGGCGGAACACGATGCCGTCGTCGCTCCACAAGAGCTCCACGTCGAGCCCTCGTTCGTCCGAGAGGCGCCGCTGCACCGCCATCGCCCAGGGCGCGAGCACGCGCGCGCCGAGCGGTGAGAGCACGCACACCCGCTCGTCGCCCAGCTCGTCCGGGAAGCGCTCGACGACCACGACCTCGTCGCTCGGCACCTCGCCCGTCAGCTCCCGCTGCTCCTCGAGGTAGGCCACGAGGTTCTGCGCCGCGCGTCGGTCGAGGCCGTGCTCCTTCTCGAGCAGTCGCGTGGCCTTGGCGCGCGGCAGCGCCGCGATCGTGCGCGCGAGCGCGCCGATGCGCAGGCCGAGCGCCACCGGGCGACCGGGTTTGTCGCCTCGCCAGAAGGGCATCTTGCCGGGCTCGCCGGGGGCCGGAGAGACGAGCACGCGGTCGTGGGTGATCTCCTCGATGCGCCACGACGAGGCCCCGAGCAGGAAGACCTCGCCCGGACGCGACTCGAAGACCATCTCTTCGTCGAGCTCGCCCACACGCAGCGGCTTGGTCTCGCTCGAGCCGAGCAGGTAGACGCCGTAGAGGCCCCGATCGGGGATCGTACCGCCGGAGAGCACCGCGAGTCGGCGCGCGCCGTGGCGGGGTGTGAGCATGCCGGTCGTGCGATCCCAGGTGATGCGCGGCCTGAGCTCGGCGAAGTCGTCGGATGGATATCGCCCGCTCAACATGTCGAGCACACCCTCCCAGGCGCTCCGGGGCAGCGAGGCGTAGGGCGCGGCGCGGCGCACCAAGGCGTGGAGCTCGGGCTCGGCGACGGGCCCCATCGCCACCTGGGCGACGACCTGCTGCGCGAGCACGTCGAGCGGGTTCTCGGGGAGGCTCGTCGGCTCGACGGCGCCCTCGAGCATCGCGCTGCGGATCGCCGCCGAAGCGAGCAGATCGCCGCGGTGCTTCGGCATGAGCACGCCCTCGGGCACGGCGTCGATGCGGTGCCCCGCCCTGCCGACGCGCTGCAGCCCGGAGGCGACGCTCGGTGGGGCCTCGACGAGCACGACGAGATCCACGCTGCCCATGTCGATGCCGAGCTCGAGCGAGGAGGTCGCGACGATGGCCGGCAGCTTGCCGCGCTTGAGGCGGTCCTCGATCTCCTGGCGCTTCGAGAGCGCGAGCGAGCCGTGGTGCGCGAGCGCGACCTCCTCGCCCGCCAGCTCGTTGAGCGCCGCGGCGAGCCGCTCGGCGAGCCTGCGGTTGTTGACGAAGATCATCGTCGTGCGGTGCCCACGCACGAGCTCGAGCAGCCGCGGATGGATCGACGCCCAGATCGAGGGCTGCTCGGGCTCGAGCGTCGCGGAGCCTCCTCGCGGAGGCAGCGCGCCCATGTCCTCGACCGGCACCTCCACGCGGAGCTCGATCGTGCGACGGATGCCGGCGTCGACGATCTGGACCGGGCGCGGCGTGCCGGGCGAGCTCTCTCCACCGAGCGCACGCGCGACGAGCTCGAGCGGGCGCTGCGTGGCCGAGAGGCCCACGCGCTGCAGAGGCGGAGCGTCGGCGCGGCGGAGGGCCTCGAGGCGCTCGAGGCTGAGGAAGAGGTGCGTGCCTCGCTTCTGCCCGACGAGCGCGTGGATCTCGTCGACGATCACGGTGCGCACGCCGGCGAAGAGCGAGCGCGCCTCGGAGCTCAGCAAGAGGTAGAGCGACTCCGGCGTGGTGATGAGGATGTCGGCCGACTGTCGCAGGAAGGCGGCGCGCTCCTTGGGCGGGGTGTCGCCGGAGCGCAGCGCGATCGTGGGCTCGCGGAAGGGCACGCCGAGGCGCGTCGCCGCCTGCGCGATGCCGACGAGCGGCGCGCGCAGGTTGCGCTCGACGTCGACGGCGAGCGCCTTGAGCGGCGAGACGTAGACGACCGCGAGGCGCTCCTGCTTCTCGCGCGCAGGCTCGGCGCCGAAGGCGAGCCTGTCGAGCGAGGCGAGGAAGGCAGCGAGCGTCTTGCCGCTCCCGGTGGGCGCGAGCAGGAGCGTGGACGCGCCGGAGGCGATGTGCGGGAAGGCCTGCGCCTGGGCCGGGGTCGGCGCGCGGAAGCTCGCCGCGAACCAGGCGCGCACCGGCTCGGCGAAGCTCGACAGCGGGTCCACGGGCGCGCGAGACATGGTGTGCACGGAGGAGCCGACGAGGCGGTGGCCTCGAGCCCGCGGCTCAGCGCAGGAGCCCCTTGTCCCGGAGGAACTTCAGCTTGAGCTCCTCGCGCTCCTTCTCCAGCTCGGCGTTCTCTTCGGCGCTCGCCGCCGACGGGTCTTCGCCCGCCGCCTTCTTGTAGGGCTGGGCCTTGGCGAGCTCCTTCTTCTCGACGCGGTACTCGCAGGGCTCGAGCGGCGTGGACTGCGCCTCGCCCGCTCGGTGTTGCTCCAGCTCGACCGTGACCTTGGCGAGCTCGGTCTCGAGCAGGATGCGCAGCGGCAGCCTGGCCTCGTCGTCGCTGATCCAGAGCGTGAAGGGCCGCGGAGCGCTCGCCTTGAGCGGCTCGAAGTTGCGCTCGCTCACCCTGCGCGCGACGCCGTCGATCCTGCGAGAGACCACGAGCCCCTTGGCGGTGCCGAGCGGCTCGCGCCCGACGAAGTGGAGATCGGCCTTCCACAGGTTGCGGCCCATGAGCGAGTACACGAAGCCGCGGGTGCCGTCGGGAGGCTCCCAGCTGCGCAGGTAGCCGAGCACCGAGTGGCCGTCGTGGGGGACCTGCTCGATGGGCGCGACGACCTTGCGCCGCGACTGCTTGGGCTTGTCTTCGTCGGGCAAGTAGCGCGTCTGGTGGTAGCGGAAGCTGCCCTCCTCGAAGTCGGCGTCGAGCACCGTGCGGCGCTCGCCGATGAGCACGTCCCAATGGCTCTCGACGGGCGACGAGCCGTCGACGTCGACGAGGCCGCGCGTCTCGCTCTTGCCGCTCTGGAACACCGTGAGGATGCCGGTCGAGGCCACGCGCGTCCGTACGTCGAAGACCGGCTTGCCGTCGGCGACGCAGCGACCGAGCACCTCGAAGGTGCCCGTGGCGATCTTGAGATCGTCGAGCTTGATCGCCGCGTCGAAGCGCTCGCCTTCGAGGAAACCCACGCCCACCGAGCGCACCACCTGCGCCGGCTCGGCGGTGTCTCGGGCCTGATCGATCGGCGTCGGGAAGAAGAACTGGCAGCTCGCGAGCGGCAGCGCGGCCGCCGCGAGCGCGGCGGCGCGGAGCAGAGGCAGCGCCGCCCTCAGGAGCGTCGAGGCGTGGGCCTTCATCGTGTTCGTAGCTCCCGGCTGAGGTGCTCGCAGTCGTTGTGCGCCTGCAGGCTGAACACCACCCCCGCACCGAGCGGGATCGTGCGCAGGCGAGAGATGCCCGTGTGGTGGAGGGCGAAGCGCTCCCACTCCCAGGGCGCCGACTCGAAGCCGAGCAAGACGCCCATCGCGACCGTGTTGGTGCCGCCGTGACCGACGACGACGATGCGTTGCTTCGGCTCGGCGGTCTCGCGGTAGAGCGCGTCGTGGTGCTCCGGCAAGGGCTCGACGCCGTGGTCGGCCAGCATCGCGCGCACGCCGCGTTCGACGCGCGCGCGGAAGTCGCGGAAGCTCTCGCCGCCGGGGATGCCGTCCCACCACTCCTCGGGGTTGCGCTTGCGCGCCTCGGCGAAGACCCGCGCCACGTCGTGGAGGCTCTGCTGCGAGTAGTCCGGCAGGCGGATCTCGAGGAAGTCGTCGACGATCACCGGCCGGGCGCCGAGCCGCTCGAGCAGCGGCGCCGCGGTCTCCCGCGCACGACGCGCCGGGGAGACGAGCACGGCGTCGACGCGCCTCGGCGCGAGCCGCTCGGCGACGAGGCGCGCCTGCTCGCGACCGCGCTCGGTGAGCCGAGGGTCCATCTCGGGTCGCCCCTCGAACGCCCAGGCCGGCTCACCGTGCCTCACGAAGACGATCTCCACGCCGTCGAGCCTAGCACCGGCGCCCGCGCTTGCGCCCGCCGCCCAGCCGCTGCATCCGTGCGCCATGGCCAAGCTCGATTGGGTCCCCATGGTCGACCGCGTGCTCGACGTCGCCGACCGCGCGCTCGACCGCGTGCGCAAGACCCCACGCCGGCGTCTCGACGCCGTGCCCCCCTCGAAGGTGAGGCCCGATCCCTTCGCGCCGCCGCCGGCGCCTGCGCCCGCACCCGCGCCGGCCAAGGTCGAGGCGCCCGTGGAGCGGCCCCTGGGCGAGGTGGCGTTCGCGGCGCAGATCTACGGACGCCGCACCTGCATGTGGAGCGGGCGCGCGCAGCGCCTGCTCATCGACCTCGGCGCCGAGCCGAGCTTCTACGACCTCGACGATCCCGAGCACCGGCACCTCGAGACCAGGCTCGTGCGCGAGACGAAGCAGCCGGAGCTGCCGTGGGTCTACGTGCGCGGCGAGTTCGTGGGCGGCCACCGCCAGCTCGACGAGCTCGCGCGCCTCGGCAAGCTCGAGGAGCTGCTCCTGCCGCCCGAGCAGCGCGCGGCCGAGAAGAAGCGCCGCGTGCGCATCGAGGCGCCGCCGAAGCCCGGCGGGCACGCGCCCGAGAGCGGCGAGCGCGGTCCGGCGGGCGAGGACTGAGCGAACCATGGCCGAGGCGGGCACACCGGCGCGACCGCGCACGCGGCGGGAGCCCACCGACTCGTGGCGCGTGCGCCTCGCGCTCGCCGGGCACTTCGCGCGCAAGATGGGCCCACCGCTCGCGGCGGTCGCGCTCTACACCTTCGTGGCGGGCTTCGTGGTGCGCTGGGACATGGGCCGCTCCGGCGAGGCGACGCACGATCTGGGGCGCGACATGTACGCGATGTACACGCAGCTCTTCTTCGAGCCCACGGAGGACCTGCCGAGCGCGCCCATCGCACGCGCGCTCTACTGGTTCACGCCGCTCGTCGGCGCGGTGCTGATCGCAGAGGGCCTCCTGAAGATCGGCGCGCAGCTCTTCGACGCCGAGGCACGCCGCGCGCTCGCCACGAGGATCATGATCGACAAGACCAAGGGACACGTCGTCGTCTGCGGGCTCGGGCACGTGGGCTTCCGGGTGATCGAGTCGCTGCTCGCGTCGCACACGCCCATCGTCGCCATCGAGAAGCGCGCGAGCGACAGCTTTCGTGAGCACGTCGAGGCGCTGGGCATCCCGGTGATCACGGGCGATGCGCGGCGCGACGAGCTGCTCGTCGAGGCCGGGATCGAGCGCGCCATCGCGGTGGTCTGCGCGACGAACGACGACCTCGCGAACCTCGAGGTCGCCATCGACGCCAAGCGCATGAACCCGACGATCCGCGTCGTCATGCGCATGTTCGACCAGCGCCTCGCGAGCAAGGTCGAGGGCGCGCTCGATCTGGATCGCACCTTCTCCACGAGCGCGCTCGCGGGCCCGCTGGTCGCCTTGTGGGCCACCCAAGACGGCGTGCGCAGCGTCTACCAGCTCGGTGCGCGGAGACAGCTGCGCGCGACGGCCGAGGTCGAGGTCGGCGTGGACGCGCGCCTCTGCACCGTTCGCGAGCTCGAGGAGGCCTTCGACGCGCGCGTCGTCTCGCTGAAGAAGCGTGGGCTCGACGACTTCGACCGCGTACGCGCGGAGACGAGGCTCGGCGCGCGCGACGTGGTGCTCGTCGACGTGGCCCAGGCGGAGCTCGCGAAGCTCCGTGCCGCGCTCGGCGTCGTGGGCTGAGCCGCCCGGACGAACGCTGCTCGGGGTAGCATCCCGGGCGTGATCGACAGCGAACGCTTCACGCGCGCGGCGACGCGCTTCAAGGCCTTCTTCGACGAGCTGCGCACCGCCTTCGTCGAGCGCGAGGACGTGCTCGCGCAGATCGCGCTCGCGCTGCTCGCGAAGGAGCACGTGCTGCTCACCGGCCCGCCCGGCACGGCGAAGAGCCAGATCGCCTCGGCGGTGTTCGGGCGCATCGTGTGCGAGGAGACGGGCTCACCGAGCCTCTTCGCGCGGCAGATCACCGAGAGCACCGTGCAGACCGACCTCATCGGCCCGGTCGACTTCAAGACGCTCACCGAGACGGGGCGCACGACGCACTTCACCGACGAGGGCATCCTGGGCTCGGCGCACGCCTTCCTCGACGAGGTCTTCGACGGGCGCGACATGCTGCTGCGCTCGACGCTCAACGTGCTCAACGAACGTGAGCTGAAGCAGGGCGGCACGATCACGCGCGGGCGAACCGAGGTCGCCCTGCTCACGAGCAATCGCTACGTCTCGGAGGTGCTCGAGGACTCGCGCGAGACGCTGCTCGCCTTCGTGGACCGCGTCGCCTTCGTCTCTTTCGTGCCGCGCAGCTTCGCCGATCCGGAGAGCCTCGCGATCGTGCTCAAGCGACGCGTCGCAGGGGGTGGGCGGCCGAGCCTCGACGCCCTGCTCACGATCCAGGACCTCGACGTGCTGCAGGCTGCGGTCGCCGAGACCTGGGTCGCGCCCGAGCTCTGCGACGCGGTCGCCGCGCTGCTCGCGCGCTTCGACGCGGAGTCGAGCGCGGCGGTGCGCGCGGATCCGAGCTTCGTGCCGACGCGCTACCTGTCGACGCGCACGGCCGTGCGCTGCGCCGAGCTCCTGCGCGCCGCGGCGGTGTACCAGCGCATCTTCGAGGAGCCGAGCCGCAAGCTCGACGCGCGCTACACCGACCTCGCGCTCTTGCGGCTCCACCTCGTGCTCGCGGGTCCGAAGCCGGCGGACATCGAGCGCATCCTCGAGCGCGAGAGCGATCCGGTCGAGCGCAGGCAGCTCGAGATCCTGCGCACCGAACGGGAGCTCTTCGACGCCTGCCTCGAGAAGCTCGAGCGGCGCGCGCTCACGCCTCGGCCGAAGCCCACCGAGCAGCCTCCCGAGCAGGCCGCCGCGCAGAGAGGCGCGCGCTCGAGCTTCGTGAGGGGGCAGGAGCGCACGACGCCCGAGCCGCAGGCCGCGCCCGAGGCCCCGCCGAAGGGCCCGCTCGACGTGCTCGAGGAGCAGCTCGCGAACGCGAGCGCGCGTGCGGACGACGAGGCGCTCGCGCGCATCGCCCGTGAGCTCGCCGAGGCCGCGCGCACGGGTGCGCCCGACGAAGCGCGGGCCCGCGCGCTGCTCGATCGGAGCGCGAGCGCGCTCGCGAGCCTGGCGCTCTCGGAGAGCCTGCGCCTCTCCGAGCCCGAGACGGATCTGCTCGGCGCCGCGCGTCGGCTCGCGAAGCTCGCGAGCTCGCTCGAAGACGGCTCGGTGTCGATGCACGCCAGCGCGCGGTTCCTCCACGAGCGGGCGCTCTCGGCAGTCGGCGACGTCGCGAGCCACGGGCTCGGGCTCGACGCGGCGACCCTGCTCGGGGCCTCGGGCGACGCGAGCTTCGACGCCACGCGCGTGACGGAGCGAATCCTGTCGGCGGCGAGCGAGCTCGCGGAGCTCAGGCGCGAGCTGCTCGCGCGCTCGTCGTCGCGGAGCGGCGAGGAGGGCGACGAGCGCTGGAGCGCCGCGATGGACCGCGTCGAGAGCGAGCTCGTGGCCCTGTGGTCGCTCGGTTTCGCGGAGACGCTCGCGGCGATCGTCGACGTCGGTGGAGGGCGCTCGCTGGGCGACGTGCTCGGCGTGCTCAGGCCCGAGCTCACGCGGCTCGAGCAGCTCGACGAGCACTTCGGCAGGATCTCCGGCCGGCGCTCGAGCGTGAAGGCGAGGGTCGTCGGGCCGCGCCTCGCGCCGCTCGTGCGGGCGAGCCTCGGGCGCTGCGATCTCGCCGATCGTGCGGCGCTGCTCACACAGGTCGAGGAGCTCTCGGGAACGCTCGCAGCGCATGGCCTGGGCTCCGCGCTCGGGCGCGCCGACTGGCTGGGCTTCGTCGCCGAGGCGCTGCGCGGCGCCGAGCCCGCGAGGCGCAAGAAGCCGAAGCGCCTCGACAAGGAGGGCTACCGCGCGCTGCGCAGCTCGGAGCAGCGCACGCCGATCCTGAGCACGCTGGCCGAGGTCGCGCTCCGCGTCTCCCAGAGCGGGACACACGAGCCCGGCGGGGAGCTCTCCGCGACGCTCGGCGCCCTGCCTGTCGAGCTCGCCCTCGAGGTGGCCAGGCTCGATCTCGCGCGCACGGAGCGCGCGGTCGACTTCCTGCAACGCTGGTGGGCGGAGCTCGTGCCCGAGGGGCGCAGACCGAGCTCGAGCTCTGCGCTCGAGCCGCTGCTCGAGCTCGCCTGGGACGAGGCGGCGCTGACGCGCTTCGCGCTCGAGGCGCGCCTCGTGGAGCAGCTCGTACCCTCCGCAGCCGAGCAGGCCCGTGCGCTTCGCGAGCGCATCGACGCGCTCGACGCCGTCACGCGCGCCGCGAGCCTCGCGATGGTCGAGGCCCGCGCGGAGGCGGTGTTCCAGCGCACGCTCGCGCCGGCATGAGCGCGCTCGGCGCATCCGATCCGGGCGCGCTGCGCTCGGCGCGCCTGCGTGAGAGGGTCGACGCGCTCGCGCTCAGCCCCGAGCGCGCGGGCAGCTTCACGGCGCGCGTGCTGCGCCCTCTGTTGCGCTGGGTCGGTTACGCGCCTCGCTTCGAGACCGCTGCGCTCACCACGCTGCTCGACGACGGCGACCGCGGTCGCGTGGACCCGCGCGCGCTGGAGAGCGCCTACGTGGAGCTCGAGGCGAACATCACCCGCGCCGAGCGCACCGCCGACCGCCTCCCGGCCGCCCACGCGGCCTGGCTCGCGCGCGTGCTCGGCACGCTCGACCGCGTCCGCAGGCTCGGCGAGCAGCCGAAGGGTGCGGCGCTGCTCGCCGGCTACGATCGCGCGCAGCTCCTGGTGCCGCTCGTGCTCGCCGACACGCGCCCCGCGAAGAGCGGAGAGGCGCCTGCGGGCGCGCCGCGTGACTCCCGGCGCAGGGCCGAGGACGCGCGCACGAGCGACCCCGACCCACAGGCGGCCTCGCGCAGGCTGCTCGAGCTGCAGCTCGCGGCGATCGACCGCGTGATGGACGCCGCGCGCGACGAGGTCGACGATCTCGAGCGGCGACGTCGCTTGCTCGAGGGCGCGAGGCGCCTCCTGCTCGACGCCAGCGCGGCGCTGCCGACCGACGGCGAGGGGCGGGTCGCGCGCGAGCAGGCGATCGCACGCGGCATCATCCTCGTCGATCGCGCCGAGGCGGCCGGGCTCTCGGCGCGCGTCGGGCTCGCCCACCAAGCGAAGCAGGCCCTGCGCAGGGGCGACCGCGAGCGCCTGCACGCCGCGCTGCTCGCGCTCGACGGCTTCGCGCGCGGTCGAGGTGACGACGCGCGCCTGCCCTTGCTCGACCGGGCCCTGGAGCGTGTGGCGCAGGGCTCGACGCCGGCCGACCCCGCGCGGAGTCGCGAGCGAGGGCTCGAGAAGCAGCTCGGCGCGAGGGTGCTCGACGCGGTGAGGCTCTCCGTCGAGCGGGGGCGCCTTCGCTACCAGGCGGAGGCAGCGAGCCCAGCGGCCGACCGGGAGCTCGTGAAGCTCGCGCTCGACTACCTCACCCCGGGCAGCCTCGAGCCGCTGGGGAACGCGCTCCTGAGCGTCGACGGTTGCTTCGAGGTGGGCTCGGCGCTCTCGCCCACGCGCGTCGTGGAGCTCGAGCGCCACGCGAGGCTCGTCCCCTACCCCACCCGCGAGCTCCTGCTCGATCTCGCGCGTGGTCCGGAGGACCTCCAGACCGCCGTGCTCTCCGATCCGCGCAGCCTGCTGCTCGACCTCGCCGCGGGCAAGCTGCTCACGCGGCGCTACGTGGAGCACGCACTCCGACCGGTCGCGCGCAAGCGCCTCGTCGGCGAGGCGCGTGTCTACCTGCTCGACGCCTCGACCTCGATGCTCGACGGCGCGCCCGACGGCGTACGCGCGCGGGTGCGCGACGCGATCCTGCTCGCGGAGCTCGCCACGACCCTGCGCAGGCTCGAGGAGCCAGGCCGCGAGGTGAGGCTCTCGCTGCACTATCGCTGGTTCACCAAGCGTCTGGGTCCCATCCACGCGGTCCGCACGAGCGGCGAGGCCCTCGCGGCGCTGGGTGAGGTGATGAGCACCGTGCGCAAGGGGGGCACCGACATCGAGGCCGCCCTGCTGTCGAGCTTCGAGCTCATCCGCGAGGCCAAGGACCGCGACCCCGAGCTCGCGCGCGCGAGCATCGTGCTCGTGACCGACGGCGAGGCCCCCGTCGACGCCGCGCGCGTGCTGGAGGCCCGTGAGCGCGTGGGCGACGTGGCGATCGCGGTGAGCGTGATCGCGCTCGGCGAGGAGAACCCCGTCCTGCGCGAGCTCGTCGCTCGACAGAGAGCCCGCGGAGAGCGCGTCTTCTACCGGCACGTGGCCGACGCCGAGCTGGGCGCGATCTGCAGGGGCGAGCTCGGCGACTTCGGCCTCTTCGCGGCCCCCGAGGGCGGCGAGTCGCTCACCACGCTGCGCGCAGAGCTCGAGCATACGCTCGACGAGCTCGCGTCCATCGACCGTGGTGACCAGGAGCGCGCGCGCAGGTCGGCCCTCGAGAGCCCGTCGGCGACGCCCTCGGGCGGGCGCGCCCTCGAGGAGGCCGCGCGGCGCGACCAGCGCTCGCTCGACAAGCGCCTCGAGCGCTGGTTCCCCGAGCCCGAGGCGGAGCCTCCTGCGGAGCAGGGCGCCGCCCGAGGGCGCGCGAGCGAGCTCGCCGGTCCGCTGCCCACGGGGGAGCAGCGCGATATCGACGCCCTCCGCATCGTGCTGGCGACCGTCATCGAGATCGTGGGCGAGCTCAGCTCGGAGCCTGCGTCGCGCGCCGCAGACGCGCTCGACCTGCTCGAGCGCCTGCTGCTCGACGCGCGCCTGACGCCGGCGCGCTACGACGAGCTCGTGCGGCGCCACGCGAAGCGCCTCGCGCCGGAGCTCCACGCGGTACGCGCGTGCATCCGCGGCCCCGAGGCGGCCTTCGAGCAGCGCCTCGGCCGACGCGCCCCGCCCGAGGGCGGGGCCCGGCAGCGCGCGCTCGGGCGGCGGGGCCCCTCCGCGCTTCGATAAGCACATGCGGGGCGGGCTCGCACGGAACGCCGTTTTCTTTCTTCGGATGCGGGGTTCGTCCTAAGAGCTACTCCGTGCAGCATCGATGGAGCTCGAACTGGTTCGCGATCGGCCTCGCCACGTGCGTGGCCTTCGCCGCTGGCTGCGATCCACGCGCCGACGTGGCCCCGGAGCGCGACTCCGAGCGCGCCCTGCCCGCGCTCGCCAAGCCCGTGGAGCAGCGCGGAGCGGCCCAGCAGGAGGGCGCGGCGAAGGACACGCCGCGGGCGGACTCCGCCGGGCTCGTCGAGGGCGACGGGCTCGAGGCTGGTCACGGCGCGGAGCCCGGAGGCCTCTCGGAGTCGCCCAGGTCGGCGCGGGCCGAACGTCGCGCCGAGCCCGCAGGGCGGCGGCGCGCCTCGAGCAGCGCGAAGCAAGGCGTGAACGCGAGCAGCTCGTCGAAATCGGGCGAGCTCGCGGTGAAGCGCCTGCAGTTCTCGCAGGCGATCGCGGGTCGCGAGCCGGTCGCGCCCGAAGAGACCTTCCTCGCCGCTCAGCTCGAGGACGTCTACGCCTTCATCGAGCTCGCCAACCCCTCGTCGAAGGAGGGCCAGGTCGTCGTCACCTTCGTGCCTCCCTCGGGCAAGCCCACCCGCGTCACGCTCGACGTCGGCGCGCAGAGCCGCTGGCGGACCTGGGCGAAGAAGCGCGCGCCTCGGGCGCAGGGGACCTGGACGGTCATCGTCTCCACCGTCGGCGGCGAGGAGCTGTCGCGTGGCTCCTTCGAGGTGCTCGAGTGAGCCAGCGTCACCGTCTCCCCATGTGGCTGAAGACGCTCGGCCTCGGCGCGGTCGCGCTCGCCACGAGCCTCGGCGAGCAGGCGCCGCTCGAGGCCGCGAAGAGCCTCGACGTCGACTGCGGCGAGCACGCGATCGAGGCCGCCCAAGAGCAGAGCGCGGGCGCGCCCACGCCGAAGAGGCGCGGCAGCTTCGAGATCCTCCCCGACGTGACGCTGTCGAGCAAGGTCACCGACAAGCTCGAGCAGCTCGCGACGCGCTACGAGACGCGCACCGGCAAGAAGTTCGTCGTCACGAGCGGAACCCGGGATCCGGAGGACCAGGCCGAGGCCATCTACGACAAGCTCGTGCTCGGCGACGACATCCTGCGCCTCTACCGCGACAAGAGCGCAGCGCAGGAGCTCAAGCGCATCTACGGCGCCGCCCGGAGCGCGAACAAACCGCGCGCCGCGACCGTCGCCGAGCTCGCGACGGCGATCCGTTCGCAGATGAAGCGCGGCATCTTCATCTCGGCCCACCTGCGCGCGGGCGCCGCCGACGTGCGCAGCCACGACATGACCGTGAGCGAGAAGCGCGTGTTCGTCGACGCGGTGAACCAGGTGGGCGGTCTGCGCGTCCTGCACGAGACGACCCCGCCGCACTTCCACCTGCAGCTGCAGTGAAGCGCGCCGCGGCGTGGGCCGTCACGCGGCCCCTCGCCCAGGTGGCCGAGCGCGCTCAGAAGGGTGGATCGAAGGCCGCGCGCGGACGCGGCACCTGGGCGATGCCCGAGCGCTCGAGCTCCGCGAGCACGCCGATCACGACGTGCTCGTCCCAGGCGTCGCCCACGATCTGCAGACCCGCCGGTAGGCCCTCCTCGTCGAGGCCCACGGGCGCCGTGCCGGCGGGTAGCCCGGTGAGGTTGCCGAGGAAGCAGAAGCGGCACATCGCGTCGATGGCGACGGTGTCGGCGAAGGCGCGGCCGCGATCGCCCACGGGCAGGGGCGGCGCGGTGGTCTGCGTCGTGGGCATCGCGATCACGTCGACCGAGCGCAGCGCGCGGGCGACGTCGAGGCGCAGGCTCGCGCGCAGCCGCTGCGCGTCGAGGAAATCGGCGGCGGAGATCCGCGAGAGCACCGCGAAGGAGAGGCGCAGATCGTCGGCCATGAGGTGGCGCCGCTCGGCCCAGTGCGCAGCCTGCGCGGCGAGCGCCTCGCAGCCGATCGTGAGGTAGCCCACGGGTGCGGCGACCGAAGCGAGCGGGATCGACACCGACACGAGCTCGGCGCCGCGGCGCTCGAGCTCGGCGAGCGCCGCTCGACCATGCTTGGCGACGACGGCGTCCGCCTCGGCCCACTCGGACTCCGGCACGCCGATGCGCATGCCGCGCACGCCCGCCCCGAGGCGCGCACCGAAGCCGCCAGGCGGGGGCGGCGGCGCGGGCAGCGTGAGCGGATCGCGTGGGTCGCGCTCGCTCGACACGGCGTCGAGAAAGAGCGCCAGATCGACCGAGCTCGCGGCGATGGGGCCGATGTGGCCGACCGAGCCCTTGAGGCCGTCGCCGTCGCGGCTCACCCGCCCGAAGGTGGGCTTGATGCCGAAGAGGCCCTGCAGCGCGGCGGGGATGCGCACCGAGCCGCCGCCGTCGGTCCCGACGGCGAAGGGCGTGACGCCGAGCGCGACGCCCACGGCCGAGCCGGTGGAGGAGCCACCCGGCACCCGCTCCGCGTGCAGCGCGTTGTGCGGCATGATCGAGCGCTCGTTCTGACCGAGCGGCGACATGCCCCACTCCGTCATGACCGTCTTGGCGACCATGATCGCGCCCGCGGCGCGCAAGCGCGCGACCACGGCCGAGTCGCCGAGCTTCGGCTCGGTGGGCTCGCAGCGCGAGCCGATGCCGGTGGGCAGGCCCTCGGCGTCGAGCTCGTCCTTCAGGAGGTAGGGCACGCCGTCGAGGGGCCCTCGCGGCTTGCCCTCACGCAAGCGCTCCTTCGCGGCCTCCGCCTCACGCCGCGCCACCTTCGCGTCGTGCGAGGCGAGGATGTTGAGCACGCGGTTGTCGGCGAGGGCCTGCACGCGCGCGAGCGCGCGCTCGACCACGGCGACCGGGTCGGTCTTCTTCGCGTCGAAGGCTGCGCGGTAGGCGCGCACGCCGAGCGGCCACGCGCTCGGTTCCGGGAGCGGGAGCTCTTCGGCCGGCAGCGCGTGCTCGGTCGACTTCGCGCGTAGCGGCAGAGCGTCGAGCGGCGTCTCGCCGCGCGCCGAGGCCGGCAGCGCGGAGAGACGATCGAGGCCGAGGCTCTGCTCGAGCGCGGCGCGCAGCACCGCGCCCGTCGCGGGGTTCTCGGCCGCCACCCTCGCCGCGACGAGCGCGGCACCACGCAGGCGCGGCGGCTTCATCGCGCTTCGCCCCCTTCGTTTCCTTCGCCGCGGCCGTTCACTTGAGCATCTCCTCGAGCAGCTGCTCTTCGGCGGTCTTGCCGTCCTTCTTCTCGGGCTCGGGCTTCTTCTCGTCGGAGGGCCCGCCGAGCATCTCCTCGAGCAGGGCGTCCTCGGGGCTCTTCTCGCCCTTCTTGCCGGCGCCCTCGCCCATCATCTCCTTCATGAGCTCGTCCTCGGCGGAGTCACCGACAGGCGTGGGCTCGGTGGGCTCGGTGGGCGTGGGCTCCTCGAGGCCCGGGATGGTCTGGCCGTCCTCGCCGTACTTGAGCTTGTCCGCCGCGGTGCAGGGTCGCGGGTTGTTCTTGTCCTCCTGCACGCACTCGAGCAGCCAGGCGTCGCGCGGGGTCGTGCCCGTCTTCTCCGCCTCGGCGCGCTTGGCCGCGATGATCGGCTCCACGGTGAAGCCGGAGAGCTTCGGCACGAGGATCACCATGAGCAGGCCGAGCCCGAGCAGCGCCACGAAGGGCATCACGACGCGGTAGATCTGCACGACCGGTCGGTTGAAGCGGAAGCTCGAGATGTAGAGGTTCAGCCCGACCGGCGGCGTGATGTAGGCGAGCTCCATGTTGAGCAGGAACATCACGGCGAGGTGGAAGGGCTGCATGCCGAAGGTCGCCGCGAGCGGCAGGAGCAGCGGCAGCGCGACCAGGAGCGCGCTGAAGGCGTCCATCAGCATGCCGAGGATGAAGAGGAAGATGTTGAGGACGACGATGAACTGCCAGGCCTCGGTCATGCCCCGCTCGACGAACCACTCGAGCAGGTTCTGCGGGATGCGCTCCTGGATGATGTAGTTCGTCATCGCCGTCGCCATCGCGAGGATCAGGATGAGCGCACCCGAGAGGCTCATCGCGTCCTTGGCGACCGCGAGCACCTTCTTCCAGGTGAGGTCGCGGTAGATGTAGACCTCGACGATCAGCGTGTAGATCGCCGCGCAGGCCGCGCTCTCGTCGAGGCTCATGAGGCCGGAGAGCAGGCCCAGCGCGACCAGCACCGGCGCGAAGAGCTCCCACTTGACCATCCACACCGCTCGCCCGAGCTCCACGAGCGAGAACTTCGAGGTCGGGACCTTGTGCTTGATGCCCACGTACATCGCGTAGGCGAAGAGCATGAGCATGAGGCCCGTCGCCGGCGGGAAGGCCGCGAGGTAGGCGTAGTTGATGTCCACGCCGGCGACGAAGGCGTAGACCATGACGAGCGGGCTCGGGAAGAAGAGCAGGCCGATCGCGCCGGCGCTCGTGACGAGGCCGAGCGAGAAGCGCTCCGGGTAGCCCTGCTTCACGAGCGCCGGGTAGAGCAGGCCGCCGATGGCGACGATCGTGACGCCGCTGCCGCCGGTCATCGTGGTGAAGAAGGCGTTGGCGACGATGCACACGATGGCGAGCCCGCCGGGCATCCAGCCGAGCGCCGCGCTCGAGGCGCGCACGAGCCTGTCGGGGGTCTTCGACTCGGCCATCAGGTAGCCGACGAAGGTGAAGAGCGGGATCGTGACGAGGATCGGCGAAGCGACGAAGCGGTCCTCGAGCACGTTCGGCGCGAGGTAGCGCAGCGCGCGCAGCTCCTCGCGGTCGTGGCCGAGCCACGAGAGCAGGGAGATGAGCCCCATGACCGCGAACAGCGGCATGCCGAGCAGGGTGAGGACCGTGACGCCGAGGGCGGAGAGCTTGCTCATCGCGCGGCCTCCTCGACGGCGGCGTCGTCTTCGGGTGGGACCTCGTCGTCGTTGCTGCCGAACTCCGGCTCGGCCTCCACGGTCGTGTGACCGCTCACCACCATCAAGAGCCTCAGCAGGAAGCGCAGCCCGAGGATGATGAAGCCTACCGGGAACATGAGGTTCATCACGTGCACGAGGTTCCCGCGCACCGAGCCGTCGGGCACGACGACCATCGCCATGCGCGGCGCGTCGAGATCACTGTCCGGCGCGCGGGCCGCGTCGACCTGCTCCTTGGTGTAGTAGTCGCGGTAGCCGCTCTTCTCGACGAACTCGTTCCACTGCCTGCCGTTCATGCGCGAGTCGTCGTCCCACTTGCCGCCGCCGAGCACGTGCGGAACCGCGCTCAGATCGAGCCCGACCTGCTTGCGGAAGAGGAAGAAGCCCTGCGACACGTGGTGGCTCACGTGCTCCACCTTCTTGGAGCGCGACCAGTCGCGCTCGGCGCCGAAGCTCTCGATCGAGGTGTAGTCGAAGAAGCCCCAGGCCGCGGCGAAGCACACGCCCGCCGTGGCCACGGTCGAGAGGAAGTACACCGGCACACGCAAGGCCGGCTTGATGAAGCGGAGCGCGACGTCGATGTTGATGTGCTTGCCGCCGGCGGCCGCGAGGCTGGCGCCGACGAGCGCGAGCAGGATCGTGAGGCGCGTGGAGAGGCCACGCAGGCCGCCGAACATCGTGAGGTTCGAGCCCTCCTGCAGCCAGTTGAGGATGTTGCCGAAGTAGTCGACGCCGAAGCTGCGCCAGCTCGGCGCCACGACGACGCCGATCGCGATCGCGGCGATCGTCGCGACGGCGCGGCGCGGCTCGTCCCAGCCGAGCGGCTTGGTGGCGAGGCGCGCGGCGAAGCCGAGCAGCGAGGCGCCGAAGAGCGCGCGGAAGACGACGCCGCCGGAGCTCTCCGACTCCATCGGCAGCGACATGCCCTTGAGCGCGACCCAGAAGACCATCGACGCCACGAGCGCGGCGAGCACCACGACGAGCAGGCGCTTCTCGAACCACGCCCAGCGTCGCTCGAAGACCACGAAGGGTCGGGCCCAGGCCGCGCCGTGCGGGTGAGGTGCAGGGTGCGAGCCACGCGCCTTCTCCTCTTCGGCCTCCCGCGCCGCGGTGATCTCCGCCTCGAACGCGGACGCCGGCGGCGGAGGCTCCTCGTGCGGAGCCTCCTCGAGGCGCTCGGGCTCCTCTGCCGGCTTCGGCACGGCCGCAGCGGCCTTCTTCGGAGCAGCGGGCTTCGACTCGGCGTCGCGCGGCGCCGGCTCGGCGGCCTTCGACGCCGAGCGCTCGCTCGCCGCTTCCGGCTCCGGGGCCTTCACGGTGTCGTTCTTGGTCGGGGCCGGTGTCGGCTTCGGCGCGGGACCCGCGCGCTTCTTGCCACCCTTCTTCTTCGCCATGGAGCACGAGAAGGTAGAGGGCAGCGGGCCTTCTTGGCTACTACTCGGAGCTCAATCGCCTTCGTCGCCGCCCTGCTCGGGGTCGGGGTCGGCGGCAGAGCCCGAGCCCAGGGCCAGCTCACGCGCGATCCGTTCGGTCTCCGGCGTGAGGGCGGGGATCTGCCAGGGGTTGGTGTGCTCGAGCTCGTCGAGCTCGCCCGGCCGCCTGGGGCTGTCCGAGGTGGCCTCGTCGAAGAAGGCCTCCCCAGGCGCGGAGGGCTGCGCCGTGGCGACTGCCACGGCAGACGCGAGCGCGGCGGGCTCGCCCGGGGGCGGCGCCTTCGGTGGCTCGTGGCTGGGCTCGTCGAGCGCCACGGTGGCGCGCTCACCCGGCGAGGGGCGCTCGGATCCCTTCGCCGGGTCGGGCCTTGGGCCCTCGTCCGTCGCTTCGAGCTCGCGCGTCGAGCGCGAGGCGGGCTCGCGACTGCCCCGCGCGGTCGCCTCAGCTGCGCCGAAGCCCAGCCGGAGCTCCGCCACGTCGAGCACGGCCTTGAGGTCCACGAGCGGGATGCTCGCCGCGATGAGCGCCGGCGTGGCGATCGCCAGATCGCGCTCGGCGCCGAAGGGCTCGCCGGGGCGATCTCGGCCGTGGGCGAAGCGCGCGTCGTCGATGGCGACACGCACGTGCAGCGGGATGCGCGTATGCCAGACCCTGCCGTCGATCGCCGTGCGCAGCTCGAGCGGCGTGAGCAGGGGCCTGCGCGCGGCGCCGTCGAGGCTCGACTTGTCCGCGAGCAGCGCGCCCATGAGCCAGCCCAGCAGATCCTGGTGCGCCGTGGCGTCGTCGTCCCAGGGCGCGCGACGCCGGAAGAGGCGCCAGTGCTCGGCGGCGGGGCCGTAGAGCGCGAGGTCGACCGGATCGAAGGCGTGCTCGAAGTCCTCGACCGAGATGTCGCCCTCGTCGACGACCGAGTCGATGAGCTCGGCCTGGAACACCGGAGACTTGTTGCGCGCGGCGCGCGGAGCGAGCCCGGTGAGCTGCGTGGTGATGCGCTGCCGGATGTCCGGCCGCGACGCGAGCCAGCCGAGGCGCTCCGCGGCCGGATACGCGGCGCGCAGCTGCTGGGGCGTCCACCAGGGGAGCTTCATCTCACGCAGGCGCCCGAGCAGCTCCGCGACGAGCTGGAGCGAAGGCGAGCGCGCGAGCTGGGCCCCGGCTTCGGCGCCGAGCTCGGCGTCCGTCCGATCGTCGTCGTGCTGCATCGGCTGGTTCGGGAGCGAGGTGGCCATGGGAGCCGGGAGCGTAACGGTCTGCGCCGGCCGGAGGAAAGCTCACTGGCTACGGAGCCCGTCGGCCGAGGTGTAGGATGCTCCCGCTCGGCCCCCGCCCGCGCTCGCCCCATCTCCGCATGAGCCTCATCGATCTGCGCTCCGACACCGTCACGCGACCCACCGCCGCCATGCGCGAGGCCATGGCCCGCGCCGAGGTCGGCGACGACGTCTACGGCGAGGATCCCAGCGTGGCGCGGCTCGAAGCGGAGGTCGCACGGCTGCTCGGCAAGGAAGCCGCGCTCTTCGTGCCGAGCGGCACGATGGGCAACCAGCTCGCGCTGCTCTGTCACACGGAGCGAGGCGACGAGGTCTACGCGGCGGAGGGCTCGCACTGCATCTGGTACGAGTCCGGCGCCGCCGCCGCGTGGAGCGGCGTGCAGCTCGTGGAGGTCGGCCGGGGCGGTCTCTTCGACGCGGACGAGCTCGAGCGCGCGATCAAGCCGAGCGCGTACTACATGCCGCGCCCTCGCCTGCTCGTCGTCGAGAACACGCACAACCGGGGCGGCGGGCGCGTGTGGCCGCTCGCCCGGCTCGAGGCGGTGTGCGGGCTCGCCAGGCGGCGAGGGCTCGGGCTGCACCTCGACGGCGCCAGGCTGTGGAACGCCTCGGTCGCGAGCGGCGAGAGCGTCGCCGCGCTGGCGCGAGACTTCGACTCGGTGAGCGTGTGCTTCTCCAAGGGCCTGGGCGCCCCGGTGGGCTCGGCGCTCGCGGGCCCGCGGCCGCTCGTCGAGAAGGCCCACCGCCTGCGCAAGATGCTCGGCGGCGGCATGCGCCAGGTGGGCGTGCTCGCGGCGGCGGCGAGCCACGCGCTCGAGCACCACCTCGGCTTGCTCGCGCTCGACCACGCGAACGCGCGCGCGCTCGCGGGCGCGCTCGCGGGGCTGCCGGGCGTCTGCATCCCCGAGGTCGAGACGAACATCGTCATGATCGATCTACCCGTCGATGCCGAGCCGGTCGTGCGGCGCGCCGCCGAACGAGGCCTGAGGATCAGCGCCTTCGGTCCGCGGAGGCTGCGCGCGGTGACCCACCTCGACGTGGACGCCGAGGCCATCGGGCGCGCGGCGAGCATGCTGCGTGAGCTGCTCGACCCCGAGAGGCGCGCCCAGCCGTGAGCTCGGCCCACGCGCGCAGCACCTCGGCGAGGCACGGCGGGTCGGCGCGAGGCGCGCGGCTCCTCGGCGCGCGCTGCACGCTCGTCGCGCTCGGCCTGCTCGCCGCGCTCGGCGCCTGCGCGCCGAGCTACGCCGACGGCTACCTCGCGAGCTTCACGCGCGGCCTGCGCGCACATCGCGAGGGGCGCGACGACGAGGCCCGCCTGGCCTTCGACGACGCCGCTGCGCTCGGCGATCGTTACAAGGATCGCGCCGAGGCGCTGATGCTGAGGGCGCGCTCGGAGGAGCGCCTCGGGCTGCTCGACGACGCCGAGGCCACCTACGGGCTCGTCGTCGCGGAGTCGCGTGGGCGCTACCACGGCGTGCGCGCGGCCTTCGCGCTCCTCCGGATCGCCGAGGCGCGCCGCACGCTCGACGAGGTCCTCGTCAGGCTCGCCGACACGCTCGCGAGCCACCCGGACAGCGGTCTGGTGCGCGGAACGCTGCGGCGCTCGCTCGCGCGCCTCGACGAAGAGCGTGGCGTCGAGGCGTCGCTCGCTTGGCTCGACGGGCTCGCGCCGCGCCTGCGCGCCACGGCGGCCGAGCCGATCGTCGACTTCGAGCGCGCCGGGCGCCTCGCGCAGCTCGGCCGACTCGCCGAGGCGCGTGCGCTCTACGTCGCGATGGCGCGCGCCCACCCCTACCCGGCCGGCGCGCTCACCGACGACGCGTACTACCGCGCGGCGCTGCTCGAGGAGCGCCTCGGGCGGCCACGCGAGGCCGTGCTCTTGCTCGAGGAGATGCTCGCGCCACGCGAGGCGGCGTACCTCGGCGCGAGCTACGAGCGTCCGCGCTTTCCCGAGGGCAGGCTGAGGCTCGGGCTGCTGCACGCCGGGCCGCTCGGCGATCGCGCACGCGGCAAACGCGAGCTCCGACGCCTGGCGGAGCAGCACCCGAGCTCGCGGCTGGTCGACGACGCGCTCTGGCTCGAGGCTCGCCTCCAGGCGGAAGATGGCGAGCAGGCGCGCGCCTGCGCGACGCTCGGGCGCTTGACCGAGCTGCGCGCGACCTCCCGATACCTGCCTTGCCTGCCGCTCGTCTGCACGACGATGCGCGCGCGCTCCGACGAGAGCTGTCCAGCCTACCTCGAGCGAGAGCTCGCGGAGCCAGCGCTGGGCGCCACGGCCGCGCGTGTCTCACCGGCGAGGCTCGAGGCGGAGCGGCCCGAGGCGAGCGAAGCGCAGCCCGAGGCGGGCGAAGCGGGCCCTTGAGGCCGGCGCTCCGCGTGCCTCTTCAGGGCTCTTCGTCGACGGGCTCTTCGGCGTCGAGCTCGTCGTCTTCGTCCTCGTCTTCGTCCTCGTCGTCGACTTCGACTTCCTCGTCTTCGTCTTCGTCGCGCACGCTGTACTTGAGGTCGATGCCGATGTCGCCGAGCTGCGTCTCGAGCAGCTCGAACAGCTCGTCGACGTCGTCGCCCGTCCAGTCGTCGAGCGCGTCGCTCAAGAACTCGAGGAAGTCACCGTTGTCGAGCCTTCGCTCGATCTCTTCGACCTGCTCTTCGGAGAATGCGTCGTGGACGTCTTCACGGAGCGTCTCGACGTCGCCTTCTTCGATCGCATCGGTAGCCGAGAGTCGGATCTGGCGAACGGCCCGCTTGTCGAGGAGGATTTCCATGGGAGAGGTGGAGGCGTTTAGGCAAGGTGACGCGCCGACGTCAAGCAGACGACGAAAGCTCGGAGCGCGCGCCGCTTGGTGTGCGCACCTCGACGGGTAGTAGGATGCTCGTCGTGGAGCTCGCGCGCGCACGAACGGTGGCGGCCCTCGCAGCGTTCGCGCTCGGCTCGGCGGCCGCGCCGTCGCGCGCCGAGGAGCCACCGGGCTCGCCCGCTCCGAGCGCGCCTGCCGCAGAGCCGCCGAGCGCCTCGCCGCCGAGCTCGGCGCAAGCGACACGCGAGCAGCTCGCCCGCGACCCGGAGCTCGACGGCGTGCGCCCCTCTCCGCTCGAGGTGGACTACGCGCAGTACGGCGTCGGCATCGCCGCCGACGTCGTGCTCGAGCCAGGCGCGATCTGCCCGTCATCGGTCGTCGTCCCGTGCATCGTGGGCAGCGGCGGCGGGCCCGTGCTGCGCGGCGGCTACCGGCCCTCGGGCCCGCTGTACGTGGGCGGCGCGTACCAGTTCAGCAAGCTCGACTCCTCCAACCTCTACCGGCTCGGCATCCTCCAGGAGTTGCGCGCCGAGATGCGCTACTTCCTCGATACCCGCGCGCGCGTCGCGCCCTTCGTCACCTGGGGCCTCGGCGGCGTCGTCTACGGCAACGAGTTCGGCGTCGAGACGGGCGGCGTGTCGGCGTTCTTCGGCGGCGGCTTCGAGTTCGAGGTGAGCCGCGCCGCGATCGTGGGCGCGAACATCGTCTACCGCCCGGTGCTGCTCGCCGGCTACACCGACGCCGCCGGGCTCGACCGGAGCACGGGCATCGTGCAGTTCCTCCACCTGGAGTTCCTGCTCGAGCTGCGCACCGAGCTGCACCGCGAGTGACGCGCCCCCACCTCCGGGCCTTTCGACGACCGCACGCACGCTGGACTTGACGGACGCGGTGTCTCGCGGTCCCCTCGCTCGGTGCTCTGCGACGTGTGCGGTCGAGACAACCCCGACCGCCTCCTCTACTGCCAGGACTGCGGCAAGCGCTTGCGTAGCGCGCCGCGGTCCAACCCTCAGCCTGGCGCCGCCCCGGTCGCGACGCCGGCCGCGGGCGCTGGCCGAGCCACACCGGGGGCGGGCTCGCAGGGCGTGGGCTCGCCTGCTGCGGCGCCCGCGGTCGCCGAGCTCGCGTCGTCGCAGGCCACGCCGCCGAGCGGGCACGGCGAAGCCCACGCGCGGCGCTCTCGACCGGAGGCGCCGGCGTTCTCCTTCGCCCCCAGCGAGCCTCCGCCTCCACCGACGCCCGAGCCGGCCCGCGCGGCGAGCCACGGCGCCGGGCTCTGCGACGTGTGCGGCGCGAACAACGCCCCGACGCACCGCTTCTGCAGCGTGTGCGGCGCAGCGCTGCGCGCGGCTGGTCCCGCCGCTGCGCCCGCTGGTGCCCCCCGCCCCAACGTGGGCCGTACCTGGGTCGACGGCGAGCCGCCCATGCCTCAGCCGGCGCGAGCGCCGCAGATCGCGCCCCAGCCTGCGCCGCTCGCGCAGCCGGCGCCTCAGCCGGCCCCGGCGCCCATCCCGCAGGCCGCACCGCAGCCCGCACCTCGGCCGGCGCCGGAGCCCGCGCCTCAGCCAGCGCCGCAGCCCGCGCCCGCGCCCCAGGGCAGGCTCGTCGCCGCGCCGGTGCTCGCGATCGCCGACTCGATTCCGCCGAGCCCCGGCACGGTCCAGTGCGCGAGGTGCCAGGGGCAGAACGACGCGACCGCCCGGTTCTGCAAGTACTGCGGCAGCCCCCTGACCGCGCGCGTCACGCCAGATCAGGCGCCCCACGACGCCGCGCTCGCGGGCGCCGTCGTGCAAGCGACTGCCCCTCGAGCCGTCGCTGCGCCGGCGGCGGTCGCGCTCGACGTGCCGGCGACGATCCAGACGCGCGCGCCCGTCGTGGCCGATGCGGTCCTGGCGCAGGCCGCCGTGGCGCCGGCGCGCTCTGCGCAGCCCGTGGAGTCACGACGCGCCCGCCTCGTGGTGGTCACCGAAGACGGCTCGGACGGCAAGAGCTTCGAGCTCAGCCAGCCAGCGGTGACGATCGGCCGCACCGAGGGAGACATCCTGCTCGCGGACGACCCCTACGTCTCTCCGCGACACGCGCGCCTCGAGCAGGTGGGCGGCGTCTGGCAGATCGACGACCTGGGCTCGCTCAACGGCGTCTTCGTCCGGGTGAAGGGGCGCCGCCCCCTCCAGAAGCACGACTTGATCCTCTTGGGCTCGCAGGTGTTACAGTTCGAGCCGGTGAACGACGAGGAGCGACAGCTCGGCCCGGTGAGCCAGCACGGAACCCGCATCTTCGGGACCAAGCCCGTGCGCAGGCTGGCGCGCCTCGACCAGCGCACGACCGCGGGGCTCGTCGGCGACGTGTACTACGTGCACCGCGACGAGACGACGCTCGGTCGCGAGCTCGGCGACATCGTCTTCACCGCCGACGCCTTCCTCTCGCGCCGGCACGCGGTGGTCCGTCGCGACCCAGCCTCGGGCGAGTTCAGCTTGGAGGACCTCGAGTCCTCGAACGGCACCTTCGTCGCCATCCGAAGCCGAAGCCCGATCGAGCAGGGCGACCGCGTCCGCATCGGACAGCACCTCTTCCGCTTCGAGCACGAGCTCGGCTCGGGGCCGGGGCGAGGCGGCAGGGCATGAGCGCGCCGGCCGAGTCCTCGACCGAGCTGCTCGACGAGCCGACCCAGGCCGACGGCACGCCCGCCGTGCTCGGTGAGGAGCCCGTCGTGGCCGCACCGACCGACGGCTCCAAGGCGCGATCGACCGACGGCGCGAAGTCGCGATCGGGCGAAGACCCGGCCGAGAAGGGCAGCGCCGCGGCCGGCGACGCCACGGCCGGCAGCGACGCGAAGAAGAGCGAAGCGCCTCGCGCGGTGAAGGTGGCGGCCGAGAAGTCCGACGCGGTGGCGAAGGTCGACGCACCATCGAGCTCGACCGCTGGCGCGGCGGAGAGCGGTGGGGCGGCGGAGAGCGGCGTGGCGTCGGAGAGCGCGGGGGCGTCGGAGACTCCGGCGAAGGAGGCCGCCGCGACCGAGGCGGAGGAGCCGCGGCCCGAGATCCGCCTCCAGGTGTTCGGCCGCACCGACGTCGGGCAGATCCGCGAGCACAACGAAGACAACTTCCTCGTCGCCGATCTCAGCACGGCCAACCGCAGCCTCATGGAGGGCGATCGCGTCCAGGTCCTCGGGCCGCGCGGCTCGGTGCTCGCGGTGTGCGACGGCATGGGCGGCGCGGCGGCTGGAGAGGTCGCGAGCCAGCTCGCGGTCGACATCGTCTACCAGCACCTGCTCTCCGGCGACCCTCCCGTCGACCACGACGACCTCGCGCTGCGCGTCGTCGAGGCGGTGGAGACGGCGGGCCAGCGCATCTTCGCCGAGGCCAAGGCCGATCGCAGCCGCCGCGGCATGGGCACGACCGTCGCCGTCGCCGCGCTCGTCGACGACCACCTCTTCCTCGGGAACGTGGGCGACAGCCGAGGCTACCTGCTGCGCGGTGAGCGCCTCGTGCAGGTCACGCGCGATCAGTCGCTCGTCAACCAGCTCATCGAGGCGGGCCAGCTCACCGAAGAAGAGGCCGAGACCTTCGAGCACAGCAACATCATCCTGCAGGCCCTCGGCACCGCGGAGAGCGTGCAGGTCGACCTCACCTACGTCGAGCTCCGGCGTGGCGACCGCCTCATGCTCTGCAGCGACGGCCTGAGCGGCATGATCCGCAACGACGAGATCCGCGAGGTGATGCTGGCCTTCCCGGATCCGCTCGAGGCCTGTCGCGAGCTCACCGACCGCGCGAACCAGGCGGGTGGTCACGACAACGTCACGGTCGTCATCGCCAACTTCGACGGCCCCGGGCTCGCCGAGCCCACGACCGAAGACGTGCTCGGCCTGCGCTACCAGAAGTACCAGCTGCCGGAGATCGACGGTCCACGCTCCGGGCGCGTCTCGGGCAACGGCCACGAGGCCGGCGTGCTCTCCTCGAGGCCCAGCCGCGCACCGGAGATCGAGGTCGGTTACTCCGACGACGAGCTGCCCTACGACGACGACGTGCACGACCCGATCGAGCTGCCGCACGAGCAGCCGCCGTCGTGGATCGTCACGATGATGATCGTGAGCGCGGTCACCTGCCTCGTCGTGCTCGGCTACTACCTCTTGCGCTGACGTCGTGCTGCTCTCGCTGCTGATGCGGCGCATCCTGTGGGTCCCACCGACCCTCTTCATCGTCTCGGTGGCGACCTTCCTGCTGTTGTCGTTCGTGCCTCCGGAGGCCACGCTCGACGCCTCCTCGGGGCACGCCCGGCGCGAGCAGGACGAGCTCCGAGCGCTGCCACGCTTCTTCAACGCCGCCCCTCGCGACGCGCGCGCCCGGAGCACGGAGGCCGCGGAGCTCGTGGCTCGAGGCGGGCCTGAGGCGATCGCCGCCGAGGCCGAGCTCGCGAGCTTGGGCGGCGCCGCCCTGCCCTACGTGATCCCCAAGCTCGACGGCTTCGCGCCCGAGCCCCGCGCGCGGGTCGCGCTCGCGCTCGCGCCCGTCGCCGAGCGCATGGGTCTCGACGATCTCGACGAGGCCCGGAGCGCGCGCACCGCCGCGAGGTTCTGGATCCGGCTGTGGGAAGCGCGCAGCGTCGAGTTCCGACCCGCGACCGCGCGCACGACGGTGAACCGCCTCGTGAGGCAGCCCACCGGCGCGCGCAGGCGCGAGCTCGCCAAGCTCGACACCTACGCCCTGCCCGCACTCTTCGAGCGGCTCGAGCCCCCGGACGACGAAGGCGAGCTCGCCACCACGCGCGTGCTCGTCGACGCCATCGCGAGCGTCACCGGCAGGGACGATCGCCTCGCCCCGCACGAGGGGCTCGCGGAGGCGCGCGCGTGCGTCGCCCGCTGGAACGTGTACTGGGTGAGCCACGAGTCGCGGTTCCGGAGCTACGAGGGGCTCTCGCGAGCGGCCGCAACGGTCCGCGAGACGCGCTACGCGAGGTGGGCCTCGACGGCGGTGCTGAACCTGCTGGGCGACTCGGCCGAGACCCGCGCGACGCTCCAGCGCGCACGCGTCGCGGCGCCGATCACGCTCGGTCTCCTGCTGGGCGGCATCCTGCTCGCCCACCTCGCCGGCGTCGCGCTCGGGACGATGTCGGCCGTCTCTCGAGGACAGTCGATCGACTACGTGGTCGCCGCGCTGGTGCTCGGCCTCTACGCGCTGCCGACGGCGGCGCTCGCGGCGTGGCTACGCAGGCTCGGGCTCGGCGGCGGGCTCTGGCTGCCGATGCTCGTCGTCGCCGCCGGCCTGGTGGCCGCGCCGATGCGGCATCAGCGCGCCGCGCTCGCCAGCGTGCTCAGCGGCGAGGCCGTGCGCGCAGCGCGGGCGCGCGGGTCGAGCCGGCTGCGCGCGACCACCCTGCACGGCGTGCGCCGCGCGGTCGCTGCCGTGCTGAGCCTGCTCGCAGTCGAGCCCCCCATGGCGCTCTCCGCCGTCTTCGTCGTGGAGCACGTCTTCGAGCTCGACGGGCTGGGCGCGATGACGCTCGAAGCGGTGGCGCGACGCGACGTGAGCTACCTCATGACGCTCTCGATGGCGGCGGCCACGCTCGCGGTGTTCGTCGTGCTCGCGCTCGACCTCGCGCAGAGCGCGCTCGATCCCCGTCAGCGCACGAAGATCCTGAGGGGCGTGTGAGCACCCACGCGGCGACCGCGCTCGAACGCCTCCGCAAGAGCCTACGAGCGCGTGTCGGCGTGACGATCCTCGGCTGCCTCGCGCTCCTCGCGATCTTCGCCGACCTCGTGGCCTCCGACGCGCCCGTCGTCGGCCGTGGCCCCGACGGCTGGTACGTGCTGCCCGGCCTCGTCGACCAGCGCGCGCAGGCGGAGCAGGGCGGAGCGGCGGCCGAGCGCTACGCCGGACACACCGCCGTGTGGCCGCTCGTGCGGAGCGGCCCTCGGCGGAGCGTGGCCGCGCCGCTCGAGCCGGCGTCGAAGGCGCACCCGCTCGGCACCGACGAGCACGGGCGCGACGTGCTCGCGCGGCTCGTGCACGGCTCGCGCACCGCGCTCGGCGTCAGCGCGGCGGCCATCGGCCTCGGGATCCTGCTCGGCGCGCTGCTCGGTGGGCTCGCGGGTGCGCTGCGAGGCCGCTACAACCGCTGGCTCGAGCGCCTCGTCGACTTCGTCGACACCTTCCCGGCGATCATCCTCGTGGCGATCCTGCGCGCGATCGAGGGCGAGCCCACGCCGCTCAGCCTCGTCGCCGCGGTGGCGATCGTGCGCTGGGCCGAGGTCGCGCGGCTCGTGCGCACCGAGGTGCTGCAGGCCTCGGTCGAGGACTACGCGCTCGCCGCGCGCGCGCTCGGCGCCTCACGATGGCGCGTGCTCTGGCGCCACCTCATGCCGAACGCGGTGGGCCCCGTGGTCGTGAGCTCGGTCTTCGGCGTGGCCTCGGTGACCCTGCTCGAAGCGGCGGTCTCCTTCCTCGACATGGGCGGCGAGACCGCGGCGCCCTCGTGGGGAGAGCTCATCGCCGAGGCGGTGCGGCACCCCGAGGCGCCGTGGTCGCTCCTGCTCGCGCCCGTCGTCCTGCTCGGCTCGACCGTGCTCGGCTCCTACTTGCTCGCCGACGCGCTTCGCGACGCGCTCGACCCGCGCACCGTGCGCCTCTCGCGCGAGGGCTGAGTCGCGGCGGCCCTCTGGGGCGTGCGCCCCCCCTCGTCGTCGCGTCGACCCTGGGCTACACCTCTCGCCATGAGTGTCGCCTTCCTCACGGAGCAAGATTTCGAGCGCGAGGTCGTGAAGAGCGAGCTGCCGGTGCTCGTGGATTTCACGGCCTCGTGGTGCCAGCCCTGCAAGGTCGTCGCGCCCGAGGTCGAGGCGCTCGCGCGGGACATGGAGGGCAAAGCGAAGGTCTTCAAGGTCGACATCGACAAGTCGAAGCGCCTCGCGACGCTCATGCGCATCCAGTCGGTGCCGACCTTCGTGGTCTTCCACAAGGGCAGGCCGGTCGCGGGCGAGCAGGGCGTGCTCAAGAAGGCGCAGCTCGCCGAGCTGCTCGATCCCTTCCTCCCGCGCGCCGAGGGCGCCATCAAACCCGACGAGCTCGCGCAGGCCCTGCCGAGCGGCCAGGTCGTGCCCGTCGACACCCGCGAGCCAGCGGCCTACCAGCGCGCGCACCTGCCCGGCGCCGTGAACCTGCCGCTCGAGGAGATCGAGTCGCGCCTCGCGGAGCTGCACATGCTGCCCGGCGAGCCCGTCCTCTACTGTCGCTCGGGCGACAAGTCGAAGGAGCTCGCCGACAAGCTCGCCTCGGGCGGCATGCCGATCGCCTTCCTCGAGGGCGGCATGCTCGCCTGGGAGGGCTCACTGCTCCCGATCGAGCGCTCGAACTGATCGACGCCCAGGCCCGCAGCGCAGCTCAGCCCTGCGGGTCGACGTCGCGCCAGGCGGCCTCGAAGGCGGCCCGCAAGACCTCGCGCACCGGCACCCCAGCGGCCTCGGCGAGCGCGACGCAGTCGTCGAACTCCGGCTTGATCTGCGGCGCGCCGAAGCCGCCCTCGCTGAGCTTCACGCGCAGCTCGCCGAAGCGTGTGCGCACCGTGACCGTGCGCCGCGGCCGCTCGGTGCGCCCCACCGCCTGTCGGCGCAGGCCGATGGTCGTCGTCTCGCGCAGGAGCGCACCCTCGACGGCCTCGAGCCGGGCTCGCTCGACGAGCGCCGAGAGCACGAGCCCGGGGCGGCCCTTCTTCATCGTGACGGGACTCGCCCAGGCGTCGAGCGCGCCCGCCTCGAGCAGCTGCGCGATCGCGTGGCCCGCGAGCTCGCCGGTCAGATCGTCGACGTTCGCCTCGACGAGCAGGTGCGTCGCCGCGCCGATCGACGTCGACTCCGTGGGCCGGCCGAGCACGGCGCGCAAGAGGTTCGGGCGATCCGGCAGATCGCGCGTGCCCGCGCCGTGCCCCACGCGCAGCGGCGAAAGCGAGGGCCAGCCGGAGAAGCGCGTCGCCGCCGTCGCGACGATCGCCGCGCCGGTGGGCGTGACGAGCTCCGCCTCGAGATCGACGCCGTAGGTCGGCAGCCCTCGCAGGCAGTGCACGACCGCCGGCGCGGGCAGCGGCAGGTAGCCGTGATCGGCGCGTACGAAGCCGCGCCCCATCGGCAGCGGTGAGCACACGAGCTCCGCGCCGAGGAAGCTCAGCGCGGCCGCTGCGCCTACGATGTCGACGATCGCGTCGACCGCGCCCACCTCGTGGAAGTGCACCACTTCGAGCGGCATGCGGTGCACCAGCGCCTCGCTCTCACCGAGCGTGCGGAAGATGCGCCGCGCGAGATCACGCACCGCCGGCTCGAGCGGCGCCTCGAGCAGCATGGCGTCGATCGCCGCGTAGTCGCGCTGCGGCTGCGGAGCCTCGAGGTGCACCTCGAAGCTCGTCGCGACGATGGCGTTCTTGTGCGCGTGGCCTCGGTGCAGGTGGAAGCCCTCGAGCGGCAGGGCCGCGAGCGCGCGCTCCACGACGAGCAGCGGCACGCCCAGATCGAGCAGCGCGGCGAGGATCATGTCGCCTGCGAGACCGGCGAAGGCGTCGAAGTAGAGGACGAGCCCACGCCCCTCGCCCTCGGCGAGCAGCGGCGGCCGAGGCGCGCCCTCGTGCTCGTGCTCGTGCCCGTGACCGTGCTCGGGCAGCGGCCCGTGCGGGTGGGGCGCCGGCTCCGCTTCGTGCGCGCGTGCATCGCCGTCGTGCACGTGGAAGCCCGAGCCCTTCAGCTTGCGCGGCGCGTGCTCGTGCGGATGCGCGTGATCGTGAGCGTGCGGATGCGCGTGATCGTGAGCGTGCGG
>CALKVW010000160.1 GCA_938004785.1 uncultured Polyangiaceae bacterium | reverse complement strand
CGTGCGGCTCGTCGACGCCCGCCCCGAAGCGACCGAGCCCGGGCGCATCGCGGCGCTCGAGCGGGCCGGCGTGCGCGTCATCGCCGCCGAGCACGACGATCCGGAGGTGCTCGAGGGGCTCGGCGCACCGAGCGACGGTGCCGCGCTCGTCGTGATGACCCACGACCACCACCTCGATCAGCGCGTCGTCGAGTGGGCCTTCTCGCGCGGCTTCTCCTTCGTCGGCGGCGTCGGCAGCCGCGCCAAGGCCGAGCGTACGCTGCAGCGACTCGCGGCGAAGGGCGTCGACCCGGAGCTGGCAGCGCGCCTCCGCATGCCCGTGGGCGTCGACATCGGCGCGCGCCGGCCAGGCGAGATCGCCGTCGCCATCGTGGCCGAGCTCATCGCCCACCGCGCCGCGCTCGAGGGGCTCGCTCGTCACACCGGCTCGGTCGTCTCTTCCGCACCTCTCGCCGCCCGTGGTACGCCGCAGGCCGACGAGGCACGCGAGCCTCAGGCCTCCGACCCGAGCGGAGCGCCGCGCTCCGGCCATCCCGCCGAGCCAACTTCCGAGGAGACACCCCTCCCTTGAGCGCCCCCCGTGCCCGACGTTCTCAGAAGACCGCCACGCCGACGCCGTCGCGCGAGCGCGTCCCGTTCGTGACGATCGTCACCGCCGCCGGTCGCGGCGTGCGCATGGGCGGCCCCAAGGCCCTGCTCGCCGTGCCCGGAGGCGACGTGGTCGGCGAGCGCCCGCTCGCCGTCGCGCACGCGCGCACGCACCGCGACGCCGGCGCCGATCGGGTGGTGATCGTGGTGCGCACCGAGGCCGCGAGCGTGCTCGCGGGCTTCGCGCAGCGCGGCGTCGAGGTGCTCGTCTCGAACGCACCCGACGAGCTCGGCCCCTCCGGCTCGATCCGCTGCGCGCTCGAGTACCTCGAGCTGCCCGACGACGCCTGGCTCTGCATCGCGCCCGTCGACTCGGTGCCCGTCGCCGCGACGACGCTCGACGCGCTCTCGGCGCGCGCCGCGCGCTCGCCGGGCGTGCTCGCCGTGAGGCCGGTCGCGCGCGGAGGTCGCCGTGGGCACCCGGTGCTCGTGCAGCGTCGCGTGCTCGAGCCCATGCTCGCGGCGAAGCCGCCCACGCTGCGCGAGCTGCTCGCCGAGCTCGGCGACGGCATCGACGACGTGCACGTCGACGACGACGCGATCGTGGCCGATCTCGATCACCCCGACGACGTCGTGCGCGCCCTCGGGAGCCCGCCGCGCTTCTTCGAGCGCCCGGCCGGCTGAGGGCGCGCCCCGGATTTTCCGCGCGCACGTTTTCCGCGCGTACGAAGGGGGCGGCGCGTTACGCTCCCGCGCATGCTAGACGGCCGGATCGAGAAGGATCGATCGGTCGGCAGGAGTGTCCCTCGTGCCGACGGTGTGGCGAAGGTGGTGGGCACGGCGCGCTACGTCGACGACCTGCCCAGGATGCCCGGTGAGCTCCACGGCGCGACCGTGCGCAGCCCCGTGGCGCGCGGGCGCCTCGTCGCCGTGCGCTTCGATCCGAGCTTCGACTGGTCGGACGTGACCGTGGTGCGCGCCGAGGACGTGCCCACCAACCTGGTCGCGATGATCGCCGAGGACCAACCGGTGCTCGCGCACTCGGCGATCAACCACGCCTACGAGCCCGTCGTGCTGCTCGCCTGCGCCGACCCGCAAAAACTCTCACGCGCGGTGGAGGCGGTGAGCCTCGACATCGAGCCGCTCGAGCCGGTCTTCGACATGGGCCGTTCGCTCTCGGGCGAGGTGGTCGTGTGGGACAGCCCGGGTGGCTTCGGCGAGCCCGGCACCAACGTGATGAAGCGCTACTTCATCACCAAGGGCGAGAGCGACGTCGACGCCGCCATCGCCGCCTGCCCGGTGGTCGTCTCCGGCACCTACTCCACGCACCACCAGGAGCAGCTCTACATCGAACCGCAGGGCGTGATCGCCTGGTGGGACGAGGCAGGCGTGCACGCGACCGGCTCGATCCAGTGCCCGTACTACGTGCACAAGGCCTTCGTGAAGGCCTTCGGCGTCGAGGCCACGCGCATCCACGTCACGCAGGCCGTCACCGGCGGCGGCTTCGGCGGCAAGGAGGAGTACCCCTCGGTGATCGCGCTGCACGCGGCGCTGCTCGCGAAGAAGTCCGGCCGCCCGGTGCGCATGATCTACGGCCGCAAGGAGGACATCGAGGCGACGACCAAGCGCCACCCGGCGATCACCGAGATCACGACCGGCTGCGACCGCGACGGCAAGCTCGTGGCGCTCTCGATGCGCGTCGTGATGGACGCGGGCGCCTACGTGACGCTCTCGCCCGTCGTGCTCTCGCGCGGCGTGCTGCACGCGGCGGGCTGCTATCGGTGGCCCACGGTGCGCATCGAAGGCATCGCCGTCGCGACCAACACCCCGCCGAACGGCGCCTTCCGCGGCTTCGGCGCGCCGCAGACGATCTTCGCCATCGAGCGGCACCTCGACCGCGTCGCCGCGGCGCTCGGCAAGGATCCGATGGAGCTCAAAGCGATGAACCTGCTCGAGCTCGGCGACCTCACCGCCACGAGCCAGGTCCTGCGCACGAGCGTCGGCGGGAGGCAGTGCCTCGACGGCGCGCTCGCGGCGAGTCGCTACCTCGAGCGGCGCGCGGAGCTCGACGCGGAGAACGCGCGACGCGCCGCAGAGGGCTCGCGCAAGCGCGTCGGCATCGGCGCGAGCATGTGCATGCACGGCGCGGGCTTCACCGGCTCCGGCGAGCGCTTCCTCAAGGGCAAGGTCGCGGTCGATCTCGAGAAGGGCGGGCGCCTCCGCATCCGCACGGGGTCGACCGACATCGGCCAGGGCACGGAGACGGTGTTCCGACAGATCGCGGCCGACGCCGCTGGGGTCTCGGTCGCCGACGTCGACTTCGCCCAGCCGAGCACCACCAACGTGCCCGACTCCGGCCCGACGGTCGCTTCGCGCACGGTCATGGTCGTCGGCTCGATCGTCGAGCAGGCCGCGACCGAGATCGGGCGGCGCGTCGCCGCGGAGCGAGAGGCGGGCGGCGGCAGCTTCGCCGAGGCCGGAGACCGCCTGCTCGCGAAGGAAGGCAGCCTCACGATCCTGCTCCAGTACCAGCCACCCGACTGGGTGCAGTGGGACGACCAGACCTACAAGGGCGACGCCTACCCCTGCTACAGCTGGATGTGCGACGTCGCGGAGGTCGAGGTCGACATCGACACCTACGAGACCGAGGTCTCTCGCATGTGGCTCGCCGGCGACGTCGGCAAGGCGATCCACCCGCTCATGTGCAAGGGCCAGCTCGAGGGCGGCACGCTGCAGGCCGTGGGCTGGGCGCTCTCGGAGGAGCTCGTGTGGCGCGAGGGCCGCATCCTCAACCCCCGCATGACGAACTACATCATCCCGACGGCGCTCGACGCGCCGCCCTTCGAGACGCTGCTCGTCGAGTGCCCCTACGAGGGCGGCCCGGGCGGCGGCGCCAAGGGCATCGGCGAGCTGCCGATGGACGGTGGCGCGCCCGCGATCGCCGCCGCGGTCGAGCACGCCGTGGGCGTCGTCGTCGACCACCTGCCGCTCACGCCCGAGCGCCTCTTCGAGGCGAGCCGCGGCGAGAGCCTCGCACCGACCACCTTGCCCCAGGGGGCACGACGATGAAGATCCATTTCACGCTCAACGGCTCGGCGCGCGACGTCGACCTTCCCCCGATGATGCGCCTGCTCGACGCGCTCAGGCACGAGCTCGGTCTGCCCGGCACCAAGGAGGGCTGCGGCGAGGGGGAGTGCGGCAGCTGCACGGTGCTGCTCGACGGCGAGCCGGTGAACGCCTGCCTCGTGGCCGTCGGGCAGCTCGAGGGGCGCGAGGTGCTCACCGTCGAGGGCCTCGGTGACGCCGCGCACCTCTCGCCGCTGCAGGCCGCTTTCGTGACCGACGGCGGCGCGCAGTGCGGCATCTGCACGCCGGGCATCCTGGTCGCGGCCGAGCGGCTCCTGCGCAAGCAGCCCGACCCGAGCGAGAGCGAGATCCGAGAGGCGCTCGCGGGCAACCTCTGCCGCTGCACCGGCTACCAGCGCATCGTCGAGAGCGTGCGCGTCGCGGCGCGCGAGCGCGCCCGCCTCGCCGGAGCGGCCCAGCCTGCGAGCGGCGCAGCCGGTGATCCCGGAGGTGCCTCGTGACCGTCGCCGATCTGAGGAGCCTCGAGCTCGAGCGCGCTTCGAGCCTCGAGAGCGTGTGCGCGCGCCTCGCCGAGCGCACCGAGGCCGAGCTCGCGACCGTGCTGCTCGCGGGCGGCACCGACTGGATGGTCGAGCAGGAGATGCGCGCGCCCTTCGATCCGAGCGACGCGGGCGCCTCGAAGCGGCCGCTGCTCATCGACGTCTCTCGTCTGGAGGAGCTGCGCGGCGTGGAGCTCCTCGAGAGCCCCCGCGGCGACGTGCTGCGCGTCGGCGCGGCGACCACCTACCTCGAGCTGCGCCAGCACCCCGACGTGCAGCGGCGCGCTCCCGCGCTCGTGGCGGCCGCGGCCGACATCGGCGCGGTGCAGATCCAGGCGCGTGGCACGCTCGGCGGCAACCTCGCGACGGCCTCGCCGGCCGGCGACGGCGTCGCCGCGCTCGCCGCCTTCGACGCGATCGTCGTCGTGCGCAGCGTGCGGGGCGAGCGGCGCATCCCCTTCCCGGAGCTCTACACCGGCTACAAGACGAGCACGCGCCTCGCCGACGAGCTCATCGTCGCCGTCGAGCTGCCGCTGCCGCGCGAGGGCTCGGCCTGGGCCTGGCGCAAGGTGGGCACGCGCCGCGCCCAGTCGATCTCCAAGGTGGCGCTCGCCGCGGTGGCCGAGGTGGTGGGCGACCAGGTCACGCGCGTGGGGCTCGGCATGGCCTCGGTCGCGCCGACCACCTGCCTGCTCCTGCGCACGCGCGAGCTCTTGCTCTCGTCACCGCTGTCGCGCATCCGCGTCGACGGACTCGAGAAGGCCGTGCTCGCCGACGTCTCGCCGATCGACGATCTGCGCTCCTCGCGGCGCTACCGCGCGCACGTCGCCTGCGCGGTCGTGCGCGAATTCGTGCGCTCGCTCGGTGCGAAGGTCTGAGGGCTCCGCGCGAAGGTCTGAGGGCTCCGCGCGAAGGTCTGAG
>CALKVW010000159.1 GCA_938004785.1 uncultured Polyangiaceae bacterium | reverse complement strand
GACGGCTACGCGGGCATGAGCGAGCTCGGCCTGCACTACATCGGCGGCATCCTCAAGCACGCGAAGGCCCTGACGGCGCTCACGAACCCGACGACGAACAGCTACCGCAGGCTCGTCCCGGGCTACGAGGCGCCCGTCAACCTGGCCTACTCGAGCCGCAACCGCTCCGCGTCGATCCGCATCCCGGTGATCTCCGGCAACTCGGCGAAGGCGCGCCGCATCGAGGTGCGCTTCCCCGACGCGACCTGCAACCCCTACCTCGCCTTCGCGGCCATGATGATGGCCGGTCTCGACGGCATCGCGAACAAGATCGACCCGGGTGATCCGCTCGACAAGGACATCTACTCGCTCTCGCCCGAGGAGCTGAAGAACGTGCCCCACGTGCCCGGCTCGCTGAGCGACGCGCTCGAGGAGCTCGAGAAGGACCACGACTTCCTCCTGCGCGGCGACGTCTTCACCCGCGATCTGCTCGAGACCTGGATCCACCACAAACGCGAGCGCGAGGTCGACCCCGTCCGCCTGCGCCCCGTGCCCTACGAGTTCTACCTCTACTACGACGCCTGAGGCGCGGCGCGGCCCCGGCCGCCTCGTCGGTGAGGCCCGGGGCACGGCGTGCTTCCCGACCGGCGGAGGGACCCCCCTTCGCCGGTCTCGGTTTTTCCTTCGCCCGAATCGCTCGAAGTGTTCTACGTTTCGTCACCGAAGCGGTGCAATCCGGCGATCTCATCCAGTCGCGCTACCGACTGAACCGCCTGCTCGGCTCGGGCGCGAGCGGATCGGTGTGGGCTGCCAAGAACGAGCTCATCGATCGCGACGTGGCGCTCAAGATCATGCGCCCGGACGTCGCCGAGGACGCCATCGCGCTGCAGCGCTTCTTCAACGAAGCGAAGGCCAGCGGCCGCGTGCGCAGCTCGAGCATCGTGGAGATCCTCGACCTCGGCCAGGCCGAGGACGGCTCGCCGTTCCTGGTCTTCGAGCTGCTCGACGGCGAAGGCCTCGACACGCGGCTCGCACGCGAGGGCACCCTCGAGCCCGAGTTCGCGTGCGAGGTCTTCATGTCGGTCGCGAAGGCGCTCGATCTGGCGCACGCGCAGGGCATCATCCACCGCGATCTGAAGCCGGCGAACATCTACCTGCACAAGGATCCCGAGGGGCACGTCATCGCGAAGATCCTCGACTTCGGCATCAGCAAGGTCTTCGAGACCAACAACAACTTCACGCTCACGCGCACCGGGACGGTGGTCGGCTCTCCGGCCTACATGGCGCCGGAGCAGGCGAGCGGCCGCGAGGATCTCGACGGGCGCGCCGACGTGTGGTCGATGGGCGTCGTCATGTACGAGGCCCTGAGCGGCACGCTCCCGCACGAGGCGCCGAACTACAACGCGCTCATGGTCCGCATCCTCACGCAGGACGTCGACCCGCTGCGCACACGCAAGCCCGAGCTTCCGCAGTCGCTCTGCGCCGTCGTCGACGCCTGCTTGCAGCGTGACCGCGACGCCCGCACCTCGAACGCGGGCCTCGCGGGCCAGCAGATCGAAGCGGCGCACCGGGAGCTCAAGGCGATCCGCTTCCGCGCCGAAGGCCGGCGCACCTCGGACCGCGAGCAGGTGCCCTTCCGCCGTCGCGCCGAAGACTTCGCCCCGCCGGGCGGGCTCCTGCGTTCCGGCTCGGGTGGGCTCGCGAGCCTGCTCTCCGCGGCCCCTCAGCGCGCGCTCCTGGCCGCGGCGGGCATGGGCGTGATCTTCGGGCTGAGCGCGGGCGCGATCCTGTTCCTGCTGCTGCAGAAGTAGCGCCGCTCTCTCCTCGGCTCCTCCCGCCAGGGAGCGGCCCTCCGCCGCGAGCACTGCGCCGACGAATTCGGCGTTCGTCGCGACGACGCGTCGCGTCGCCGCGGCTCACGCACCGTGTGGGATGGAGCGCTGGGTGGAAGCCTCACCTGGGCTCCGGGATCCCACGTGCGCCTGGGTTTGGGCGCTCGAGCCGTCGAATTCGGCCCGAAATCTCGCGATCTCAACGTGGCCCGCGACGTGCATCCGCGGAGCGACGTGAGCGCCCGATCGATCCGTCGTTGGACCTCCTCCTTCTCGGTGTGGCTCTGCGCCGCCTCGCTCGGCCTCGGAGGCGCGGGCTGCGCACCCGATGAGGGGCTCGACGAGCTCGAGGAGCTCGAGGACACGGCGCTCGGGGAAGAGGAGCTCAACGAGCCCGGCTTCGACCGCCACCGCCTGCTCGGCGACGTCGCCTTCGTCGACGCGAGCGCGCTCACGGTCGACGAGATCCAGGCTTTCCTCGAGAACACGCCTTACGGCGGGCGCTCGGCGCTCGCGTCGTACAGCTCGGGTGGGCGCAGCGCGGCGCGGGCGATCCACGAGGCGGCGCAGGCGCACGGCATCAACCCGCTCTTGATCCTCACGCGCGCGCAGCTCGAGATGTCCCTCATCGGCAAGGCGACCGCGTCGCAGTTCTCGCTCGACTACGCCTTCGGCTGCGGCTGCCCGGACAACCAGAGCTGCAGCACGCAGTGGAAGGGCTTCCACAGGCAGGTCGACTGCATGGCGAGCCACATGCGCGACTACGTCGACGACCTCGAGGCCGGCGGCTCGACCATCGCGGGGTGGAAGATCGGCAAGTCGAAGAAGACGCTCGACGGCTACACCATCACGCCGAAGAACGCGGCGACCGCGGCGCTCTACACCTACACGCCGCACGTCGGAGCCGCGGGCTCGGGCAACCTCGGCCACTTCAAGATCTGGAAGAAGTTCGCGGCGTACGTGGGCTACCTGCCCGAGGGGCCGGGGGGCTGTCGCGCGCAGGTCTACCCCTCGGGTGCGGCGATCCAGCTCTATCCCTCGGCGCCGCTCACGGAGGCCTACGGCATGTCGCTCGGGCTGGTGGCCGAGGCGGCGCCGAGCTGCTTCCTCGACGTCGGGCGGCTCGAGGATCCGGTGAGCGGCGTGCTCGCGCCGAAGAGCGTGAAGCTCTCGTCGAACTTCGCGCTCTCCGAGTTCCTCGCCGGGGAGCCGAGCTCCTCACGCATGCTGCTCGTCGATCCCGCGCTCGTCGATCGCATGCAGGTGTTCCGCGGCAAGCTCGGCACGGCGGTGTCGATCGTCGACGGCTTTCGCTCGCCCGAGCGCCACCTCGATCGCTGCGATGGCGCCTGCCAGAGCAGCTCCTGCCTCGACTCCTGCGAGGCCACGCTGCCGCTCGCGCTCGGCTCGGGCGCCATCGTGACGAGCTCGGCGTCGGCGCAGAAGATGCTCGACGCGGCCTCTCGCTCCGGCTTCTCGACCTGCTGGCTCGACGGCACCTCGCTCTACGTCGCCGTCGCGACACCTGGGCTCGGCTGCCCGGCGCAGTGAGACACCCGAGCGGCGGCGTTCCGGCGCGGGCTTGACGCGCTCCGGGCGCGGCACATGCTCGTCCCTCCGGCATGTGCCCCTACTGCCACACCAACGCGCCTCTCGTGTACCGAGGGCTCACCGCGACCTGCTCCGCCTGCGGCAGGCCTCGCGTGCCGCTCACGGGGGCTTCGCTCACGCACGCGGGCAAACCCGCGCGGCTCGGCGGGGCCGTGCTCGGCGCCTTCGGCTGGGTCGCGCTCTTCTTCGGGCTCGTCTTCTCGACCCTGATCGGGCTCCTGGTCTACGCGATCTTCACCGCGACGGCGGGCTTCGTGGTCGGCGGGATCTTGGCGCTCCTGTCGGCGGGCTTCTTCTGGGGCGTGCGGCGCGGCGGGCAGGCGCTCGAGCAGACGGGTGAGGAGCTGCGCCAGAAGCGCGCCGTCGAGGCGCTCGGTGCGCTCGCGGTGGCGCAGGGGGGGGTGGTGACCGCCCAGGCGGCGGGTCGCGCGCTCGACGTACCCGTGGAGGAGGCCGACGCACTGCTCACGCAGCTCGCGAAGACGAGGCCCGACGAGGTCGAGGTGGAGGTCAGCGAGCGTGGCGAGGTGCTCTACGTGTTCCTGCGCTCGCGCCCGATGCCTCCGCATGCATCGTCCACGCGCGTGCGTGTGGCGCCGCTGCCGGCGGGGCAGACCGCGCCGATGTCGCTCGAGGACCGCGCGCGACTCGAAGCCGAGCTCGAAGACGAGGCCGAGGCCGACGCGAGGCGAGGCGCGCGTCGCTGAGCGGAGCCGGCCCGCTCAGCTCGTCTCGGCGGGATCGGTGGGCGGAGGGGCTGCGCTCGAGGGCGCGGGCTCCTTCATGAGGGCGGCGCTGGTGGGGCTCGCGAGGCGAGGCACCGCGAAGAACGCGAGCGCGGCGGCGAGGCCGGCCGCGAGCCACGCCGGCGAGCCCGTGGAGAGCGCGCCATCCGAGAGCTCGCCTTGGCTGAAGACGACCTCGAGCAGGCCTCCGCGAGCGCCCGCCCCCACGAGGAAGGCCCATGTCGTGTGCGCCGCGATCGGGGCCCAGGCGCCGCGGAGGTGGTGCGCGAGCGACGCGAAGAGCAGACCCTTGCCGAGCTCGAGCGCGAGGCCAGCGAGCGTGGCCTGCGGATGGAGGGCCGAGGAAGCGACGCTCAGGCTCGCGGCGAAGGCGAGCGCTGCCCAGGTCGGCACGCGCGCGCGCTCCGCGACGTGCAGCGGCAAGACGCGGTAGAGCAGCTCCTCGCGCATCGCCGTGCCCAGCGCCGCGAGCAGCGCCAAGAGCAGCATCGCGTCGGGGCGACCGAGCCGAACGCTGGCCCAGCCGAGCAGGTGCGATGCGAGCAAGGCGGCGCCCGCGAGCGTCGCGCCCGCGCTCAGGCCGCGCAGGAAGCGCTGGATGGCCACGCGGCGCGTGACCTCCGGGTCGCGATCCCAGCTCGCGCCCGCGCGCCCGACGCCGAGGTCGGTGAGCAAGGCCCCGAGCACGCTGCTCGCGAGCGGGCTGCCCGGCACGAGCGCGTCGAGCACCACCAGCGAGGCGCGCGTCCCCAGCAGCCACGCTGCGCCTCGCGCGAGCTCCGCGAGCGGGCCACGCCGAGGCGCGGTGTGGGCTGCGTCGTCGCTCAAGGCAGCACCCTCCCCTGGAGGCGGACGCTGCTCTCGTCGACGTCCGTGGCCTGGCTCACGATGAGGATGCTGAGGCCGAGCGCCGCGACGGAGCCGACCGCGACCCAGAACCACGGGCTGCTCGTGAGCGAGCCGTCGTCGGCGGGCGCCGGAGGAGGCGGCGCGGGTTTGCGACGCGGACCGGCGGGCTGCTCTGCGCCTGGGGCGGGCCGAGAGGCGGGCGGCGCGAGCGGTTTGGTCGCGGCCTCGACCAGCGGCGCAGGTCCCAGCAGTCGCTCGAGGTCGGCGGTCACCTCGGCCAGCGCGAGCTCTCCGCCCGCTCGGCCGAGCGCGAGCGTGGCGCGCCCCGGGCGGAGCGTCGAGCCCGTCGAGCTCGGGTCGGAGCGCAGGAGCGAGGCGCTGAGCTGCTCTTCCGCGCGCTCGACGACCAAGAGACCCTCGGCGCTCAGTCGCCGCGCGATGGCCTCGAGCACGGCGCGCGCACCCGCCCCGTCGAGCGGGGCGCTCAGCGCGAGCCGAAGCTCGGCGAGTGCCGCGGCCTCTGCCGGCTCTGCCGGGGCCGCGCCGCAGAGCGCGCGCGCCGAGGCCTCGCCGAGCGAGGGCCGCAACCGCTCGGACCGGTAGACCTTCTTGGCGAGCTCGCGACACCCGGCCGAGGCCTCCGCGTCGTCGCCCAGCACGAGCACCGCGACACCTCGAGGCGCCTTCGAGCTGCTCGCGGGCGGGTTCGTGGCGGCGGCGCTCGAGGCGGCGGCGTTCGCGGGCGCGGGAGCCGCCGAGGGCGAGGCCGTGGGCGTCTGCGCCGCCTCGGCCGGGGGCTGGGCGCGCGCCGGCGAGGCAGGGCTGCCGAGGCACGCCGCGAGCACGAGCGAGACGACGGCGCGAACCGAGGGACGCATGCGGCGCCAAGCCTACACCGAGCCCCGTGCTCGCGCCGTCCTCCGAGCGCTCCACCGCGACGCGTGGGCAGCGTGGTGTGCGACGCTTCCGCTCGGCGTCCGTGGTATGGCCCCGCCCATGTCCGAGGCCCCGCCGTCGACGAGTTTCCCGCCTCATCCTGCGCACGTGCTGAGCGCCTACCTCGAGCCCGTCGCGAGGGGCCGTCGCGTGGCCGTGCTGGGCGACGCGACGCTCGGCCTGGCCGAGCGCCTGCTGTCGAGGGGCGCGCGCTCGGTCCACGTCTACGACGTCGACGGTGGGCGCGTGGCCGAGGCGCTGGCCAAGAGCGGCGGCGCGCAGCGCCCCCAGGCTGCGCCGAGCTTCACTGCGCTCCAGGGCGAGCACGGCCTGCGCGAGGGCGCCTACGACCTCGTCGTCGTGCCCGACTTGAGCTCGCTCGGCGCGCCCGAAGAGGTGGCCCAGCGCGCGAGGCGGCTGCTCGCTTCCTCGGCCGGCGCCGCCGTCTTCGCGTCGCCCAACCCTGAGTCCGAGCGGTGGCTGCTGCCCGGCGGCGCCGAGGGCGCGCCCTCCGCGGCCGGCTACTACGAGCTCTACGACGCGGTCTCGGCGCACTTCGCCGAGGTGCGCATGCTCGGCCAGGCGCCGTTCGTGGGCTACGCCCTCGTCGATTTCTCCGTCGAGGAGCCCGAGGTGAGCATCGACACCTCGAGCCTCGACGAGCCCGAGCTGCCCGAGTGGTACGTCGCCGTCGCGAGCGATCGCCCCCTGTCGCTCGAGGCCTACGCGCTCGTCGAGCTCCCGCTCGAAGACGTCGCGGCCGCGGGCGAGCTACAGCGCTCGGGCGCCGAGCCCGTGACCTTGCCCGGCGGCCGCACGCGGGAGGCCGGCGCGCGTGCGACGATCGACGAGCAGGCGGTCGCGCTCTCCGAGGCGCGCGCGCGCATCAGCGTGCTCACGACCGAGATCGAGCGTCTGCGTGAGGAGTCCACGCGCCACGCGCGCCTCGTGCGCGCGAAGGACGAGCTCGTGCTCAAGCTCGCCGAGCTCGAGAAGGAGCTCGAGAGCGCCCGCGTGCGTGCCCGCGACGCGGAGCTCAAGCTCGCCGACGAGAAGTCCCGCGCCGGGGAGCTCGGCGCCGAGATCCTGCGCCTCGAGGACGAGCTGTCTCGCCAGCGCTCCCGTGTCGCCCGCGATCGCGAGGTGCCCGGCGTCGCGGCGGAGCTCGCGACGGCGAAGGCGCGGCTCGTCAAGCTGGAGGCCGAGCTCGACGAGGTCGAAGCCGAGCGCGACGCGATCCTCGCGCGCGCCGACGAGCTCGAGGCGAAGCTCGGCGAGGTCGAGCCGCCGACCCTGCGCTCGCGCGAGAGCGCGCTGAAGCTCGCGGCGCTCGAAGCGAAGCTCGGCGAGGTCGAGGCGAAGCTCGCGGAGGCCCTCGAGGCGAGCCGCGCGCAGGGCCAGCGCGCCGCCGAGGCCGACAAGCGCGCCAGCGACGCGGAGAAGCGCGCCGAGAAGGCGGAGCGGGAGCTCGCCGCCGCGCACACGGTGAAGGCCGAGGCGCTGCGCCAGGCCAAGGACAGCGACGCGAAGTGCGCCGCCACCACGAAGCGCGTCGAGGAGCTCGAGGCCCAGCTCGCTGCCGCGCAGGCCGCACGCGAGGCGGCCGAGGCGAGCGCGGCGGAGCTCGCCTCGAAGGCGAAGGCCGCGCCGCGCGAGCAGGAGCTCGTCGAGGCGCACGCCGCGGAGGTCGAGGAGCTCGAGGCGGCGCTGCGCGCGAGCGGCCTGCGCGTCGCGGAGCTCGGTCGCGAGTTGCGCGAGGCGGAGCGCGTGGGGCGCGAGCTCTTGTTCGAGCTCGAAGCGGCCAGGCTGCTGCCCGCTCAGGGCGCGCCCGCTGCGCCGGCGCCCGCGAACGGCGGCGCCTCCGGCACGCGAGGCTCCTCGAGCGGGCCGAACCCGCCGAGCGCCGCCGCGAGCGCCGCGCTCGAGGAGCTCGCCGAGCGCGCTGCGCGCGCCGAGGCGGACCTGATGGCGTCGAGCTGGAAGGTCTCTCAGCTCGAGCGCACGCTCGCACAGCGTGCGGCGGAGGCCGCCCAGCCGGCCGATGCGCGGCTCGGTCTGCTCGAGCGGGCCCTGGTGCTGGCCCAGCGCGAGATCGCCGAGCTCCGCGCGGCCGGTCCGGGAGGCGCCGATCGCGCGGTCCTGGAGCAGGCGGTCCTGCTCGAGCAGGTGGAGCGCCGAGCCCCCGACGCGGAGCGCGCGGGGTGAAGAGCGCCGCCCGCCCGAGCGGCCTCAGGAGGCGTCTGGGCGCGTGGGTCCTGCTGCTCGGGGTGGCGTGCGCCGCCGCGACGGGCTGCGGGGGCGCGGCGCCCGAGGCGCGGGATCCGCTGTCGATCGCGCGCGACGACGCGAGCAGGTCCAAGGACCCGGACGTGATCGGTCGCTGGCTGCTCGCCGAGCTGCTCGCGCCGGGTGGAAACCCCGAGCAGGCGAGGCGAGCGCGGGAGCGGCTCGAGGCGCTCCCGCGGGGCACGCAGGTCTTCGGCGCGCTCGCGCGGGCGATCGACGACGAGGCTCACGGCGTGCTCGCCAAGGCGGCGCGCTCCTACCTCGACGTGCTGCAGCAGGCGCGCACCTACGACGGACCCGAGGCGCCCCTCGTCGCGTGGTTCGCCACGAGCCGGCTGGTGCGCTTGCGACCGAGCGTGTCCGGGCTCTGGACCGACGCGCGCCCGCTCGTCGAGAGCGCCATCACGGAGCCGGGCCGGATCGGCTTCCGTGCGCGCGGCGATCTCGTCGACTGGTGGGCCTACGAGGCGCGCCGCGAAGCGAAGACGCCGCGCAGCGTGGTCGACGACCAGATGGCCGATCGCCTCGGCTGCGCGCGGGTCGCGCGCTTCGCGGGGCCCTTCGGCAGGCCCGCGGCGATCGACGTCGTGCGCAGCTTCGACGCCGAGCGGCCGGGCGCGTGGCCCGCGGTCTTCGAGCGCGACCCTCGCCGCCTCGAGGTCGCCTCGGTGGTCGGCACCGAGCGGAGCGCCTGCGGGCTCAAGGCCGAGAAGGCCCTCGGTGAAGGCATCCACTACGTCGAGACCTTCCTCGAGCTCGAGCACGCTCGCGACGTCATCGTCGTCGTGCACGGGGCCGCCAACCTGCGCGTCGACGACGTCGAGGTGCTCCACCGCGACCCGCGCAGCTTCGGCGTCTGGCCTCGCTTCGGCGTGGCGCTTCACCTCGGCGAGGGCAGGCATCGCATCGTGGCGCGCCTCGGCAGCCCGGAGGCGATCGTGCGCGTGGTCGACGACGCTGGGCGTCCGGTCGAGGGCGCGCGCTTCTCCGACGACCCCTCCGCGCCCTACGCGACCACCCCGCCTCGCGTCCTGCCCGACCCGAACGCGCTCTCCGAGCTCATGCGCCACGCGGGCGTGCCGGCGCAGCCAGGCTGGCCGGTCACGCCGTCGACCTACGCGCGCGTCGACGCCTCCGACCCGCTCATGCGCTACCTCGGCGCGGAGCTCAGCCTCGTCGAAGGCCAAGGCGATCTCGCGAGCGTGCTCGCCGAGCCGCTCGTCGCCTCCCCCGAGCGCGCGACCGCGCTCTCGCTCGCCGCGATCGCGTCGTACGTCGAGGAGGACCCGATCTTCGCCGGCAACGACGCGCGCGATCTCGCGCTCGATCACCGCCGGCGCGCCGTCGAGAAGGACCCTGGGCTCTGGTATCCCGCGCTCTGGATCGCGCTCGACGCGGCCGACAAGCAGGGTCCCAAGGAGGCGCTCGCCGAGCTCGGTGGCCTCGCGTCCCGCTTCACCGAGGTCCCCGCCGTGTCGAAGGCGCTCGCGTCCGCCTACCAGCGGCTCGGCTGGCGACCGGAGCGGAACCAGACCGTGCTCGAGTCGGCGAGGCGCTTTCCCGACGACCCGGAGATCTTGCGCGCGCTGCTCACCGTGCACGACGAGCAGGGACAGTTCACGGCGGCCGACGACGTCGTCGCGCGGCTCTCCGCGCTCGAGCCCGGCGCGCCGCTCGCCGCGGAGCGCGCGCTCGCCCGTGGCGATCTCGCGGAGGCCGCGCGCTTGCTCGAGCAGCACGCGCGTGACGCGGGTGATCCGGGCGGGCGCATCGCGCGGCGCGCGGCCGACCTCCTGGTGCGCGCCGGACGCCGCTCGGAGTCGCTCGCCCTGCTCGAGAGGGCGCTCGCCGCCGAGCCGCTCGATGCGCGCGCGCGCACGCGGCTCGCCGATGCGCGCCTGTCGATGGGCGAGCTGCCCGCGCTGCGTCGCGCGCTGGCCGACGCCATCCAGGCCGGAGCCGAGACCGACGAGCTCCGGAGCGCGATCGAGCTCGTCGAGGGCATGCTCGAGCTCGAGCCCTACCGGAAGGACGCGGCGCTCGCGATCGCGTCCTACCAGGCCTCGCCCTCGGCCACGTCGCCTGGCCCGGGCGCCGGCAACGCCGCGCGCGTGCTCGACTACGCGGCGATCTGGGTACATCGCGACGGCTCGGCGCGCATGCTCGAGCACGAGATCCTGCACATGCGCACGCGCGAGGCCATCGCCGAGCACGCCGAGCAGCGCATCCCACGCGGCCGTGTGCTCAGGATCCGCACGGTGAAGGCCGACGGGCGTGTCTTCGAGCCGGAGATCGTCTCCGGCAAACCCACCGCGACCATGCCTCACCTCGAGGTGGGCGACTTCGTCGAGACGGAGACGATCTACGACCTGCCTGGCGACCGCCGCGGCGGGCGCAGCTTCCTCGCGCCGCGCTGGTTCTTCCGCGAAGAGAAGGTCGACTACCACCTGAGCGAGTACGTCCTCATCTCGCCGAAGGATCGCCCGCTCGTCGTGGAGACCACGGGCGAGGTACCGGAGCCCGAGCTCGTCGAAGACGGCGCCATCGTCACGCGACGCTGGCGCGTCGAGAGGAGCCCCGCGCTCCCGGAGGAGCCCTTCTCGTCCCGCCCCGACGAGTTCCTCCCGAGCGTGCGCGCAGGTTGGGGCCTCACGCGCGACGAGGTCGTCACGCGCATGGTCGAGGCCACGCAGAGCCTCGTCCCGCCCGACCCGAGGCTCGTGCGGATCGCGCGCGCGATCGCGAGCGACGGCGCGCCCGCCGAGGAGCAGGCCGCGGTGCTGGCCCGCCTCGACGGCGACACCAAGGCTCGGCGCATCTACCGCTGGGTGCTCGAGAACATCGAGGCCGGCCGCGAGACCGATCCGCGCAGGAGCGTGCTCGGCAAGAGCGGCAGCCGCGTGGAGGCCTTCGTCTACCTCTCGCGTCTCGTGGGCATCGAGGTCGACAAGGGCGTCGTGCGCGATCGCCTCGCGCCGCCGCCGCGCGGCCCGATCGACGACGCGCAGCGCTACACCGAGCCGGCCGTCGCCGTGCCCACCCGCACCGGTGGGCGGCACTGGATGGTCGTCGGCGACCGCTACGCCCCCTACGGCTACCTGCCGAGCTCGCTGCGCGACCAGCCCGTCGTGGTCTTGCGCCCCGATCCGATCGAGACGACCACCGACGCCGGCGGCCCGCCGGATCGTGTCTCGCATCGCGGCCTCGCCAGGCTCGGCAAGGACGGCAGCGCCACGGTGGAGCTCGTCTCCACCTTCGAAGGCAAGCTCGCGATCGATCTGCGAGGCGGCATCGAGCGGCTCGACGACGACCGACTGAACGACGTCATCGAAGCGAAGCTCGTGCCGCAGCTGCTCCCGGGCGCGCGCCTGAAGAAGCTCGAGGTGCGCGCGCTCGACGACCTCGACGCGCCGCTCGAGCTCGTCTTCTCCCTCGAGGTCTCGAGCTTCGCGCGCCCCCAGGGCGAGGCGCTCGTCGCGAGCCCGCCCTTCGGCGTGCGGCTCGCGCCGCTCGTCTCGCTGCCTTCGCGCCAGACCCCCCTGCTCATCATGGGCGGCCTCGCGATCGACACCTCGGTCGACTTCCGCGTCGAGCTGCCCGAGGGGGTCGATCCTCCCGACGCGCCCGAGCCGCTCGCGGTCGTCGACGGCCCGCGTCGCTACGAGATCGCAGACCGCGTCGAGGGGCGCAGCCTGCGCCTGGTGCGCAGCGTCAGCCTCCCGGCCTCGCGAGTATCGCCCGCCGACTACCCCGCCTTCGCCGAGCAGCTGCGCAAGGTAGGCGACCGGCTCGAGCGTCAGCTCGTGTTCGGCAAGCGCTGAGGGGGAGGGTGTCGAGCCGCTTGCGTCGCGCGCCTCCGCTTGCCAGGCTCCACCGCGAACCATGCACCCACTTCACGACGTCGCGCTTCCTTCCGGCATCGAAGACTACTTCCCGGCGGTGATCGAGATCCCCGCTGGCTCCAAGCTGAAATACGAGATCGACAAGTCCACGGGCATGCTCGTGCTCGATCGCGTCCTGTACTCGGCCGTCCACTACCCGGCGAACTACGGGTTCATCCCGCGCACCCACGCCGACGACGGCGACGCGCTCGACGTGCTCGTGCTCATGCAGGTGCCCGTGCACCCGCTCACGGTCGTTCGCGCGCGCGCCATCGGGGGCTTTCGCATGCGCGACGACAAGGGCGAAGACGACAAGATCATCGCCGTCGCCGTCGACGACCCTGCCTTCAGCCACTACCAGGCGACCACCGAGCTGCCTCCTCACCTGCTCGCCGAGCTCCGGCGCTTCTTCCAGGAGTACAAGGGCCTCGAGGGCAAGGTCGTCGAGGTCGACGAGCTCTACAACCAGGCGCGCGCCGTCGCCGTCATCCGCGAGGCGATCGGCCACTACCAGAAGCGCCTCGCCGAGCGAGGCCGCGAATCCATCGCCTGACCCACTCCGTCGGCGCAACGCTCAGCGCATGCAGCCCGCCCCAGTTCTCCCAGCCGAGAACCGGGGCGGAGCGCGCAGCGAGCGCCCCGAGGCTAGGGAGGCCCGCACCCCATTCTCCACGCCCGAGAACAGGTGCGGCGCGCGCAGCGAGCGCCCCGAGGCTAGGGAGGCCCGCACAGGCGTACTCCCGTACGCCGAGCAGGCCGACCGAAGCATCGGGGCGCGCAGCCGCGCGACGCGGCCACTCTCAAGCGGGGATGGTGTCGCAGCCCAGGACCACGCTGATCTTCCCGGACTCGTCGCCGCGCACGGTCTCGCAGGTCGCGGGGCAGAGGATGATCGTCGAGGGGTTCGCTTCGTCGTCGTAGTACCAGCCGCCGTTCGCGCCGCAGGCCCCTGCGCTCGGCACCTTGCCGATCGTCTGCCCCTGCGTGGAGCCGCCCGGCGTGTACTCCACGTTGACGAGCTCCTTGTTGAAGGTGCCCTCGGTGGGCTCGGGGATCGCGATCTCGCAGGCGAGCTGCTCGCCTCGGATGGCCTGCAGCGCCGCGAGCAGCTGTGCCTGCGTGTCGCCCGCGCTGCCGATGAAGAAGGCCTGACCTCCGCCGGCGGTGGCGATCTGGTTGAGCTGGTTCTGGTTCGAGCCCTGCAGGCCGACCGCGTAGGTCGGGATGCCGTCGGCGAAGCCGGAGGCCGCGATGTTCGCGATCGCGCCGATGTTGGTGTTGCAGCCCACGGGCTCGCCGTCGGTGACGAGGATCACCACGACCTTGTGATCGGGGTTCTGGCTCGCATAGTTGGTGCTCCACTGGATCGCACCGTCGAGCGCGGCGGACATGGGCGTCGCGCCGTTGGGCGACATGCCGTCGATCGCGAGCTTGAGGATGTGCTCGTGCGTATCGGTGGGCGCCGGATCCGCCGTGAGCATGCCGACGTCCACGTTGGGCGTGGCGCAGGCGTTCACGTCGCACTGGTTCTCGTTGCACGCGCCCTGCGGGAAGAAGCGCAGCGCCACCTCGAGGCCGGCCGCACCCGGGTCGCCGAAGAAGGCCTTGAGCGCGTTCGACGCCTGGTTCCACTTGTTGTTGTTGCCCATCGACCCCGACTTGTCGAAGGTGATGAACATCGTGAGCGGGGCGAGCGTCGCCTCGGTCGTCTCGCTCGCGCACTCGTTGAGCCCGCTCGAGCTGCTCTGCGCGTCGAAGCCGGTCGAGCTCGAGGTCGCGTCACCGGCCCCCGAGGCCCCGGAGCCGTTCGCGCCCGAGCCGCTCGCACCGGAGCCGTTCGCACCGGCGCCATCGGTCGAGGTGTCCGGCGCACAAGCGGCGAAGCCGCCCAGGCCGAGGAGTCCAGCGACGAGGATCGAGGGGAGCGAGGACTTCATGCCTCCTGCCTTAGCAAAGAACCTGCCAAGCAGGACCGCGAGATCGCTGGGTTCTCGAGTGGCGCGATCGAGCGCTGTGCCGCCACATCGAGCGATCAGCGCTCCGAGGAGCCGCACACGATCATGGATCATCCATCAACCAGAGGGAGCAGTGATCCACCTCCCTCCCGCGCGCGGCCTCACCGTGCGCGCCCGCGCTGCGCGCCGGGGGCTGGGCGCCGGGGGCTGCGCGCCCTCAGTCCTTCGCCTGCTCCTTGGCCCAGGAGTCGCGCAGGCCGATCGTGCGGTTGTAGACGCGCTTGTCGGCGCTCGAGTCGCGATCGACGACGAAGTAGCCGGTGCGCTCGAACTGGAAGCTCGCGCCGACCTCGGCCGCGCCGATGCTGGGCTCGGCGA
>CALKVW010000158.1 GCA_938004785.1 uncultured Polyangiaceae bacterium | reverse complement strand
GCGCAGGCGCAGGGGGCGGCGGGGCATAGCCGCCCATGGGCGGCGGCGCGTAGCCACCGTAGCCGCCGCCGGGCGGGGCCGGCGCCGGCGGAGGTGCCATCGCCATGGGGGGAGGTGCGGCGGGCACTGCAGGGGGCGCGCCGGCCGGCGCCATCGCAGCCCACGGCGAGAGCGGGATCGGGCCAGCCGCCTCGGCAGAGGTGAACGGCGCCGGCCCTGCTGGCGGAGGACCCGGCGGAGGTGCGTAGGCGCCCGCCGCCGCCGGGTTCATCGGTGGTGGGGGCGCGGGGTAGCCACTCGCCACCTGCGGCGGGGGGGCGTAGCCGCCCCCGAAGCCGCTCGGAGCGGGCGCGGGCGGAGGCGGCATCGCCGCAGCGGGAGGCAGAGCAGCACCACCACCGACGGAGTTGCCGCACATGTTGCAGGCAACGTCGGTGTCCTGGAGCATCCAGCCGCAGCTAGGACAGGGCTTCATCGACGGGTCACGCGAAGGTAGCGAGGCCCCCGTGGTCCATCAAGCTCCGCATGCCGTCGACGAGCGATGGCAGAGCGGAGGGTCACGCCGAGGTGCGCCATCGAGCGCAGGCGCTCCTCGCTGCAGCGTCGCCTCGGCTGCAGAGCGCGCGCCCTAGTTGCCGCCTGCGCCGCCCGCACCACCGGCGCCGCCAGCGCCGCCAGCGCCGCCTGCGCCGCTGCTCGTCGTGGTCGTGGCCGACCCGCCACCACCGCCGCCGCCGCCGGTGCCCGGCAAGGGCTCGGCGTCGAGCACGTCCTGCGGATCGCAGCTCTGGACCGCTCCAGTGAGGTTGCGGGCCGAGTACGGCACCACCTCGGTGTCACGCGCGCGATCGACCGTGACCTCCAGCGTGAGCGAAGAGGAACCGATCGCGACCGGCGTGCAGACGGCGATCTCGTAGTTGCTGCGGCTGATGCCGGCGGCGCGCTCGGCGATCGACTGGAACGCGCCCTCGAGGGCGGCCGGATCGACCTGAGAGATGAACTGCGGGCAGCTCGGGGGAGGGGGAGAGTTCGCGTTGCAGAGCAGACCCTCTCGGCAGCCTCCGAGTGGGCTTCCGCAGGTCGAAGCACCGCGCCCAGCGAGCTCCTCGAGGCCACATGCGTCGTAGTTGCCCTGGACGCCGATCGTGTAGATGGTCGCGGGCGCGCCGCGCTTGACCGTCAGCGCGGCTTCACGGAGCGCAGCTGCGTTGCCTGCCTCGTGGGTGCCGTCGGTGAGCAGCACGAGGAAGCGCTCGATGACGCCGGCTTCGCCGCCCTGCTCGAGCAGATAGCCGAGCGAGCCGAGGTAGGCGCCGTAGAGATCGGTGCTGCCGAGGCTGGGGCTCGAGCGCAGGTCGTCGAGCTCGCGTTTGAGCGTCGCGTCGTCCTTCGTGAACTCGAGCAGGATGCCCGTCTCGTCGGGAGCGCCGAAGACCACGATCGCGACGCTGTGCTTGAACTTCGCCTCGGGTTTGGTGACGACCGCGTCGACGTAGGCGATCGCGCCGTCGATCATGTCGTCGACGACCCCGTTGTTCACGATGCTCGACGAGAAATCGAGCGCGAGCACCGAGTAGAGCTCCACGTCGTCGATGGGCGCGACGTTGCTGACGGCGTCGCCTTCGCTCCCGGAGCCGAAGGGCGTGCCCTTCTCGTCGTTGTAGACGACGACGTCCTCCGGCACGAGCGGACGCAAAGGCTCACCGTACTCGCTCAAGACGCGGAAGCCGACCTTCACACCCGCTGGCGGCACGATGCCCGCCGGGGTCACGCGGTCGATGCAGAGCCGCCCCTGGATGCTCCCAGAGCCGCTGCTGCCGCCGCCTCCACCCTCTCCGCCGCTGTCGTCACCGCAGCCGGTGAGGCCGGAGGCGACGAGGAGCATCGACGCCATGAAGGCGGAGGTGAGGCCGAGTCGCCCGAAGGAGCCGCGCAAGCGCATGCTCGGCAGCGTATCGCTCGCCTGGCTCGGCGGTCAAAGAACGAGGGGCGCCGGACCCGTGCCCGACGCCCCTCCATCGCTCTCGACGCGACCGACTCAGTTCTGCGCCGACTCGCCCGCCTTGCCGTCTTCCGGAGTGCGCTCGGCCGGCTTCGGCTCGGGCATGGACTCGAGCGCTCCCGCGAGCACGTCTTCCATCCGGCTGCAGAAGAGGAACTCGAGCTCGTCGACGACCTCCTTCGGGACCTCCTCGAGGTCCGGCCGGTTGCGCTCGGGCAGGAGGATGCGCTTGATGCCGGCGCGGTGGGCCGCGAGGACCTTCTCCTTCACGCCGCCGATCGGCAGCACCCTTCCGCGCAGCGTGATCTCGCCCGTCATCGCGACGTCGTGGCGGACCTTGATGCCGGTGAGCAGCGAGACGAGCGCCGTGAACATCGTCACACCCGCCGAGGGGCCGTCCTTCGGCATGGCGCCGGCGGGGATGTGGATGTGCAGATCGCTCTTCTCGAGGAAGTCCTTCGCGATGCCGAAGCGCTCGGCGTTGGTGCGCACGAAGCTGAGCGCCGCCTGCGCGGACTCCTTCATGACGTCGCCGAGCTGACCCGTGAGCTGCAGCTTGCCCTGGCCGTACATGCGCGTCGCCTCGATGAAGAGGATCTCGCCGCCCACGCTCGTCCACGCGAGGCCCGTGGCCACACCCGACTCCGCGGTGCGCTCGGCCACTTCGGAGGTGTACTTCGGCGCGCCGAGGAACTCGTGCAGGTCGTCTTCGTTGTCGATGCGGCGCTTCTTCGTGTCGCCCTCTGCGACCTTCACGGCGACGCCGCGGATGACCGAGGCCACCTGACGCTCGAGCGAGCGTACGCCGGCCTCGCGGGTGTAGTGGTCGATGATGAGCTCGAGGGCCTGGTCGGTGACCTCGAGGTTCGCCTCGCTGAGACCGTGCTCACCGAGCTGCTTCGGGAGCAGGTGGCGGCGCGCGATCGCGAGCTTCTCGCGGCGCGTGTAGCCGGGGATCTCGAGGATCTCCATGCGGTCGCGGAGCGGAGGTGGGATCGGATCGGCGACGTTCGCGGTCGCGACGAACATCACGTTCGAGAGGTCGTAGGGGATCTCGAGGTAGTGGTCCGCGAAGGTGTTGTTCTGCTCCGGGTCGAGCACCTCGAGCAGCGCCGCCGAGGGGTCGCCTCGGAAGTCGTGACCGATCTTGTCGATCTCATCCATCATGAAGACGGGGTTCGTGGTGCCCGACTTCTTCATGCCCTGGATGATCTGCCCGGGCAGCGCGCCCACGTAGGTGCGGCGGTGGCCGCGGATGGCCGCTTCGTCGTGCACGCCACCGAGCGAGACGCGGTGGAACTTGCGCCCCAGCGCGCGCGCGATGCTGCGACCGAGCGAGGTCTTGCCGACGCCGGGCGGCCCGAGCAGGCAGAGGATGGGGCCCTTCTTGTCCTGCTTGAGCTTGCGCACCGCGAGGTACTCGAGGATGCGCTTCTTCACCTTCTCGAGGCCGTAGTGATCCTCGTCGAGCACCTCGCGCACCTTGGCGATCTCGAGGTTGTCCGGCGTGGAGTTCGTCCACGGTAGATCGAGGATCCAGTCGAGGTAGGTGCGCACCACCGTGTATTCGGCCGAGCCGACCTGCATGGTGCGCAGGCGCTTGAGCTGCTTCTTCGCGACCGTCTCGGCCTCGTTGGGCAGGTTGGCCTTGGCGATGCGATCCTCGAGCCCGTCGAGGTCGCCCTGATCGCCCTCGTCTTCGCCGAGCTCCTCCTTGATGGCCTTGAGCTGCTGACGCAGCACGTACTCGCGCTGGTTCTTGCCCATCTCCTCCTTGATCTGGGAGTTGATGCGCTCGCGCATCTTGAGGATCTCGAGCTGGCGCGTGAGCAGTCGGAGGACCTTGCGCACCCTCTCCTTGACGTCGATCGTCTCGACGAGCTGCGCCTTCTCCTCGACGGGTGCGTCGAGGTTCGCGGCGACGAGGTCGGCCAGAGCGCCCGGCGCGTTGATGCTGTCGATGAGCGAGCCCGCCTCACGGGGTAGCTCGGGCATCAGCTGGATGACCTGCTTGGCGATGTCGCGCAGGCTCATCGCGAGGGCCTCGGCCTCGACGTCTTCGGTGGTGGGCTCCTCGATCTTGCGGATCTTGGCCTTCACGTAGGGCGCCGAGCTCGTGACGCTCTCGAGCCGGATGCGCACGAGGCCCTGCAGGATGAGCGAGTAGTTGCCCGAGCTGTGCTTGAGCGCCTTGAGCACGCGCGCCGCACAGCCCACCTGGTAGAGGTCTTCGTAGCCGGGGTCGTCGGTCGAGGGATCGCGTTGCGCGAAGATCGCGATGACGGGGCCGGGCAGGCTGTCGATGTCCTCGACGAGCGCGACCGACTTCTCGCGACCGACGTCGAAGGGCGCGACGGCGCCCGGGAACAGGACCGCGTTGCGGATCGGGAGGACGGGGAGCTCGTCGCCGAACTGGAGGTCTTCTTCCTTCGGAGGCGGGGGAATCTTCTTGTCGGTCATGGTGCCTGTGGTGCGGAGCAGGAGGGCTCCGGCCGGATGTTCAGGCCTCGACGCGAGATGCGGCGCGAGGGCGGTGCGCCTACCCGATGCGCTCTTCCGAGAGCGCGACGTGCAGGCGATCGGCTGGACTCTACGGGCCACGTTACGGCCGCTTTCGAGTTCGTCAAACCCTTTGCTCGAGGCCCAACCGAGGTAGGGCGGTGGCGTTCGATGTGTGCGCGAGCGGGATCCTGGGCGCGCTTCGGCGGTCGAGACACGAACGTACCTCGCGGGCTAGCATGCTCCGTTCGTGTCCCGCTCGGATTTGCCCCCTCCGGAGGAGCTCAGGCTCGTGCCACTCGCCGACATCGCGCGAGGCGGCATGGGGGTGGTGCAGCTCGCCCAGATCGACGGCGGCCGGCTCGACAGGCGGGTGGTCGCCGTGAAGCGGCTCAACCCGGAGGTCGAACAAGACCCCGAGTTCGTGAACATGTTCCTCGACGAGACGTGGATGACCGCGGCGATCGCGAGCCCGCACGTCGTGCGCGTCGAGTCCTGGGGTCGGGACGAGCTCGGCATGTACCTCGCGGTCGAGCTCGTGCAGGGCGTGTCGCTGTCGCGACTCATGAAAGAGTCACGCGCCAAGAAGGAGCCCTTCGCCGAGCGAACCGTGGCGTACATCGTCTCGCAGGTCTGCTCGGGGCTCGCCGCGGCGCACGCGCTGAAGGGCCGCGATGGCCAGCCCCTGGGCCTGGTGCATCGCGATCTGACGCCGGGGAACATCCTGGTGGGCTTCGATGGGGTCGTGAAGATCGCCGACTTCGGCATCGCGAAGGCCGAGGAGCGCCTCACCAGCACGCGCATCGGCACGATGAAGGGCAAACCGGCCTACATGGCGCCCGAGCAGGCGCGCGGCGGCACGATCGATCTGCGCGCAGACGTCTTCTCGGTCGGCGTCGTCACCTACGAGCTCCTGGCCGGCAGGCGACCCTGGGGCGGCGACAACGATCTCGAGATGTTGCTCAACGTCACGACGAAGGACCCGACGCCGCTCGCCGAGCTCAGGTCGGTGAGCCCGGTCTTCCTCGAGATCACGGCGCGCTGTCTCGCGCGGGACGCCGCACGTCGCTTCGCGAACGCCGACGAGATCCGTGGGGCGCTCGACGCCTGGCGTGCGGAGCGAGGCTTCGACCGGGATGATCAGGCCTCGCTCGCGGCCTTCGTGCAGCGCAACACGCCGCAGCAGATGGCGTGGTTCCAGAAGGCGCTGTCGGGCGCGCTCAGCGCCGGCGGTGACACCTTCGCCGACGTCGAGGCCCGGATCGACTCGCGACGCAAGGCGGGCAAGACGACCGAGTCGGCGTTCAAGCTGCCGCCGGAGCTGCAGCCGCAGCAGCCAGCGGGGGCTGGCGCCGTGCCCGGGGCGGAGCTCGAGGAGATCGACGAGAACGCGCGCACTCGGTTCATGGATCGCGGGCTGCCCGATCTCGTCATCCCGGTTCCGTCGTCGGCCGCGCGCGCCGCCGCCGCTCCACCGAGCTCGGGGCGCCTCGGCGCGACCATCGCGCTGACCCCCGAGCAGTCCGCGGCGATGTCGGCGCGTCTCCCCGGTCCGCCCTCCCCTCGCCCGAGAGATCTTCCGCTCCCTCCGCCTCGTTCGGCGCCCGGCCTCGCGATCGCGCCCGTCTCGCAGGGGCCGAGCTCCTTCGCGCATCAGGCCGCCCCACCACCGAGCTTCGTTGCGATGCACGCGCCTCCCTCCGCGAACGCGACGCCTTCCTCGGGGCGAGGCGGCGATGCCTCGAAGAAGCGCTCCGGCGCGCTCGTGGTCTCGCTCGTGCTCGTCGCCCTGGTCGCGCTCGGCGGCGCGCTCGCGTTCGTCTTCCGCGCGAGGCTCGGTCTCTACTGAGCCGATACTGAGCCGCGCTCCGTGTGGAGGCCGTCCCGCGCGTGTCGGAGGGCGCGTGTAGACTCGAACCGACGGCCGTGTTCGATCCCTTCGCCACCCTGCTGGGGCTGTCGCTCGTCTTCGCGACGAGCCCCGAACATCGCCCCGGTGATCCGGGCCCCCACCCCTCGTGCCCGGACGACATGCGTCTGGTGGCCGGCACGCACTACGACGAGGTGCAGCACCTCTGCGTGGACCCGCAGCCCGACAAGAAGGACACGCACTGCTTCGCCTACCACGAGGGCATCACCGCGCTCGAGGGCCAGATCACCGAGGTGCGCGTCTGCGTCGACCAGTACGAGGCCCCGAACGTGCGCGGCGCCAAGCCCTTCGTGATGAAGTCCTACAAGTCGGCGAAGCGCTGGTGCGAGCAGCGCCACAAGCGCCTCTGCACCGAGCAAGAGTGGGAGACGGCCTGCGAGGGGCCGGAGTACCTGCCGCTCTCCTACGGCTGGAAGGTCGACAAGAAGCGCTGCAACAGCGACCGGAGCTGGAGGCCGGTCGACTTCGCGAAGTTCGCCGATCCGGAGACGGCGAAGGAGGAGGCCGAGCGGCTCTGGCAGGGCAGCCCGAGTGGGCGCTACACCTCCTGCGTCTCGCCCTTCGGCATCTACGACATGCAGGGCAACGTCGAGGAGTGGGTCGGCACGCGCTCCTCGCGTCGCTTCCCCGGCGCCCTCATGGGCGGGTTCTGGGCGAAGCCGTGGACGGGCTGTCGTGGCACGAACGACGCGCACGAGCCGACCTTCGAGTTCTACGAGACGGGCTTCCGCTGCTGCGCCGACCCGGACTCGCTCGACGAACGCGGCAAGCCGCGATCGAAGTGAGGCGAAGGGCCTGCCCCGATGCGCGCACGCGAGCGCCGGCCGTGCTAGTCGACCAGAGGTGCGCGCCGTCTTCTTCGGGACCCCTGCCATCGCCGTGCCTTCGCTCGAGGCGCTCGTCGAGATCGCCGACGTGCGCGCGGTCGTGTGCCAGCCGGATCAGCCCGCCGGACGAGGGCTCGAGCTGCGCCCGCCCGCGGTGAAGCTGCGCGCGCTCGAGCTGGGGCTCGAGGTCCACCAGCCCAAGGCGGTGAAGAAGCCCGAGCTCGCCGAGTGGCTGCGTTCGCTCGACGTCGACGTGGCGCTCGTCATCGCCTACGGGCGCATCCTGCCGAAGGCCGTGCTCGAGGCCCCGAGGCGTGGGTGCATGAACCTGCACGCGTCGATCCTGCCGAAGTACCGCGGCGCAGCGCCGATCACCTGGGCGGTCGTCGACGGTGAGACCGAGACGGGGGTGTCGCTCATGCAGATGGACGAGGGCATGGACACCGGGCCCGTGTTCACGATCGCGCGCCTGCCGATCGGCGAGAACACGACGGCCGGCGAGCTCTCGGTGGAGCTCGCGGCGTGTGCCGCAGGCGTGGTGCGCGATTCGCTGGCGCAGGCGGTCGCGGGCGAGCTCTTGGCCGTGCCGCAGGATCACGCCCGCGCGACGCACGCGCGCATGCTCGAGAAGAGCGACGGGCGCGTCGACTTCACGAAGTCGGCGAAGGCCGTGCACGACCACGTGCGCGGCATGACGCCCTGGCCCGGCGCATCGACGACGATCCACGACGGCAAAGGCACGAAGACCTTGAAGCTGCTCGAGACGCGCCTCGGGCGCGAGCGAAGCGATGCGCTGCCGGGCACGGTGGTCCACGCGAGCGGCGAGCTCATCGAGATCGCCTGCGGCACGGGCACGGTCGCGCTCCTGCGCGCGCAGCTCGAGGGCCGAAAGGCGCTCGGCGCGCGCGAGCTCGTGAGCGGGCGCGCGATCGCGGCGGGGCAGCTGCTCGGAGGCGCGTGAGCGCGGGCGAGCGGCGCGAAGTGCTCGAGCGCTTCCTCGAGGAGCTGCGCGCCGAGTTCCCACGTTTTCGCGTGATCGAAAAGCGCACGAGCCCGCTGTCGAAGCTCATCGACGTGGCGCTCAAGATCCTCACCCTCGGTGGCCAGCGCCACTACCTGACGCGCTACTACACGGTGCTCGGCGACAGGCTCTACGTGCCGGACGGCTGGCGCTCGGTCGACCCCATCGACGCGGTGATCACGCTGCGCCACGAGCGCATCCACCTGCGTCAACGCCGCAGGTACACGCTGCCCGGCATGGCGTTGATCTACCTCCTGTGGCCGCTGCCGCTCGGGCTCGCCTACGGGCGGGCGCGCATCGAGTGGGAGGCCTACACCGAGACCCTGCGCGCGATCCACGAGCTGCGCGGCGAGGATGCGCTGCGCTCACGGGCGCTGCGCAGGCGCATCGTCGAGCAGTTCACGAGCGCGGCCTACGGCTGGATGTGGCCGTTCCGCGCGAGCGTGGAGCGCTGGTACGACGAGGCCGTCGAGGCGATCGTGGCCGAGCGAGCACGCGGGGCCGAGCGCTAGGCCGGCGCCGAGACGAGCGCCCGGTCAGAAGGCGAGCGCGCGCGCGAGGCCTTGGTTGGTGATCCAATAAAGTCCATCGACGTCGAGCGCGACGTCCGTGACGGTGCTGGCTTCGTCGGCGACGACGACCGGCGTGGCGCCCTGGAGGTTCTCGGCGAGGTAGACCTTGGTGCCGCTGCGCCAGGCGAGGTGTGTCGCCGTCGCGACGAGCGTGGAGACGGGATCGGGTGACACGAGGTGCACGCTCTCTCCTTGCATGGGGAAGGGTCGCGCGTAGATCGTGCTCGCGACGGCGTAGTAGACGAGGGCGCCCTCGGTCGCGAGGGCCGAGACCTGGGTCGCGTTGACGGGCGCAGCCGAGCCCCCCGACTTGGCGCAGACCATCGCGTTGCCGCCGCCGCTCGTGCGCCGGTAGTAGACGAAGCTCGCACTCAGCGCGAGGTCCGCGCCCGTGACGTTGGCGCCGTTCGCGCAGACGAGCGCAGGCGTCGCCGCGACGCCGTTGGACGGCAGGGAGTACACACCCTGGCTGGCCTGGTCGGCGCCACCCGAGAGGAAGACCGTGGCGCCGTCGAGCGCGATGGAGCTCGCGTTGGCTGCGGCGCCCTCGCCGACGATCCGCGGCGCGCCTTGGCCGGGATCGAGGCGGTGGACCCTCGCGACGCCGTTGCCGTCGGGCACGTCGCTGAGCACGACGCCGCCCACGTTGGCGTCGAGCGTGCGGATGCCGTTGAGCCCGGTCACGAGGGTCGACGGCGCACCGTCTGGCTTCGGCCGGCCGCGCAGGGTGCCGTTGGGCGCCGTCCACACGATCCAGCCCGGGGACTGCCCGGAGGCGACCGTGGCCGCGATCTGCGCCACACCGACGAAGCCCTCGCTCCCGAGCTCGGCGATGCCGCAGGCGCCCTCGCTGCAGCTGCCACCGAAGCAGCTCCTGTCGCAGGCCCCGCAGTGGCGCGAGTCGGTGTCGAGCTCGACGCACTCCGCCCCGCAGCGCTCGAGGCCCCCCTCACAGCCCGCGCCACCTTCCCCGGTGCTCGTCGCCGTGCCGCCAGCCGAGCTCGTCGTGGCTCCTCCTCCCCCCTCGGCGGAGCCGCCGGCGCCCTCGGGCTCACTCGCCCAAGGCTCGATGCCCAGGAGCGCGTCGCAGGCCGCGAGCGCGAGGCTGAGCACTGCGAGGGCGGCCGGAGGACGGAGCATCGTGTATGATGGTCATCATACGTCAATGACGACGCCGCGCGCACAGCTACCGAGCGAAGCCAGGCCGGGCTCGGTGCTCGCGCAGCGCTTCCGCATCGAGCGCCTGCTCGGAGCGGGCGGAATGGGCGCGGTGCTCGAAGCCACGCGCCTCGAGACGGGGCAGCGCGTGGCGGTGAAGCTCCTGCTCGAGTCGGGCGAGGTGCACCCCGAGGCGCGCGTGCGCTTCGAGCGCGAGGCGCAGCTCGCCGCGAGGCTCGAGAGCGCGCACGTCGTGTCGATCCTCGATTTCGACCGTACGGCGACGGGGCTGCCGTTCATCGTCATGGAGCGGCTCGAGGGCCGAGACCTCGCCGAGATCCTCCACGCCGAGGGCGCGCTGCCGATCGAGCGCGCGGTCGACCTCATCGCCGAGGCTTGCTTGGGCGTGGGCGCGGCGCACGCGGCGGGTCTGGTGCACCGCGACCTGAAGCCCTCGAACCTGTTCCTCGCGGAGCTGAGCGACGGCGCCGAGATCGTGAAGGTGCTCGACTTCGGCCTCTCGAAGGCGCTCGATTCGGTCGATCCGGCCCTCACCGCCTCGGCGGCGAGCTTCGGCACGCCGCAGTACATGGCGCCCGAGCAGATCCAGAGCACCAAACACGTCGACGCGCGCTGCGATCAGCACGCGCTCGGCATGATCCTGTACGAGCTCGTGACGGGCCGGCCCGCGTACACGGCCGAGACCGCCGGCGCGATCTACGTCGCCATCTGCACGCACCCCGCGCCGAAGGCCTCGGCGGCGCGTGCGGAGGTGCCCGCCGAGCTCGACGCGGCGATCAGGCGCGCGCTCGCGAAGGCGCCGGGCGAGCGCTTCCCGGACCTCGCGGGTTTCCTCGAGGCGATCGCGCCCTTCGGGAGCGCCACCGCCAGACGCGCGGCGGTCGAGCTCGGCCGCATGCTCGCCGCGTCCGCGCCCACGCTCATCGACCAGGACCCGCAGGGCCTCGAGAGCACGCTGTTGCGGACACCCACGTCGGCTCGCTCCGTAGCGCTCGAGGTCTCCGACGTGCCGACGCTCTTCGATCCGGCGCGAACACGCGCACGCCGCCTGAAGGGCCTCGCGCTGCTCGCGCTCGTGGGGGCGGCCGCGCTCTCGGCTGCGCTCGTCCACGGGCAGCGCTCGAACGGCCCCGTCGCTGCGGCGTCGGCGCGCCTCGCGGAGCCGCCGCCGAGCACGCTCGCCGAGAGCCTCGCACCGACGAGCGAAGCCGTCGCCGCCGCGGAGCCGGCACCCAGCACGGCCGTGATCGCGGTGACGCCCGAGCCGCAGGTGCTCCGCGCGGGTGCGCGCCCCTCGGCGCGGCCGGCCCACTCCGTCGCGAAGCCCGCGGCGAGCGGCCGCACCGCGCCGCGTGCACCGACGAGCGATCCGGTCGAGGTCTTCGGTGCGCGGCGCTGAGCGACACGCGCTCCGTGCCTGCCTCCTCGCCTGCGTCGTCGGTGTGGCGACGAGCGCGCGCGCCGAGCCCGCGCCCGACTGCTCCAAGGCGCGCGGCGCCGAGGCGATCTTCCAGTGCGGCAAGCGCCTGCTCGACGCTGGACACCTCGAGGCGGCCTGCGAGGCGCTCGCACGCAGCGAGCGGATGGAGCCGAGCGTCGGTACGCTGGGGCTGCTCGCGACCTGCCACGAGAAGCTCGGCCGCACCGCGACCGCGCGCAAGCTCTACGAAGAGGTCGCCGACCGCGCGCGCGCGAAGAAGGACGACCGGGAGCGCTTCGCGCGAGAGCGCGCCCGCGAGCTCGCCAGCCGCGCGCCGCAGCTCGTCGTCGAGCCCTACCCGGGTGAGTGGCCGACGGTGATCGTGGGCGGGCGCAGGCTCGAGCGCTCGGAGCTCGGCTCGGCGATCGAGATCGACCCGGGCTTGGTCGTCGTGGAGGCCTCGGGCTCGAGCGGCGAGCGCGAAGCGCAGGAGCTGCGCGTTCTCGACGGAGAGCGGCGCGTCGTGCGTCTGCCGTCCCTCGAACCGAAGCGCCCCGAGCCCGGGGAAGCGCGCTCGGCTGGGCCACCTGCGCACGCGCTCGTGGCGGCGGGTGTAGGCGCCGCGGGGCTCGTCGTGATGGGCGTGACCGGCTCGCTGGCCATCGCGCGCAACGCAGACTCGAACGACGCCGAGCCGCTCTGCGTGGCCGGTGACCGCGCGATCTGCTCGGAGGGGCGCGAGGCGCGCGAGGAGGCGACGAGCTTCGCGCACGTCGCCACGGCGGGCTTCGTGGTGGGCCTGAGCGGGCTCGCGCTCGGCGCGCTCTTCTGGGCGCTCGACGGCGACGAGCGAGAAGCGCCGGCGGTCCAAGCGGGCCTCGCGCCGACGCCAGGCGGCGGCTTCGGCACCCTGCGCCTGCGCTTCTGAGCGCATGGAAAGCGCGAGGGGCGCCGCGACAGGACGCCCCTCTCTTCGTAGGCCTCGCGCGAGCGCGCGCGCTCAGCCTCCGCTCGGGTGCCAGATCGTCTTCAGCTCGACGAAGGACTCGATCCAGCGCAGCGACTCGCAGCGCTGCGCGTCGAACCAGTCGTCGACGCCGAGCGAGCGCGTGCGCACGCGCTTCACCGCCTCGGCGGCGTGCTCCTGCGCCTGCTTGGAGAGCGCCGGATCGACGCCGTGCAGATCGAGCGCCTGCACGTCGAAGTGACGGGCGAGGTGCGGGAGCATCTCGTCGACGTAGCCGGTGAGCACGTTGACCACGCCGCCCGGCAGATCGCTCGTGGCGAGGCACTCGGAGAGCGCGATCGCGGTGCGCGGGTCGTCTTCGCTGGCGAGCACGATGCACACGTTGCCGCTCGCGATGACGGGCAGGATCGCGCCGACGAGGCCGAGCAAGGCGGGGCGCCTCGGCGCGACGATGGCGACGAGCCCCATCGACTCGGGCGAGGTGAAGTCGAAGTGCGGACCGGCGACCGGGTTGAGGCTCGAGAGCAGGCTGTGGAACTTGTCGGTCCAGCCGGCGTACGCGATCGTTCGGTCGATCGTCGCGGCGACCTCGCGGCGCGCCTCGCCCGTCTCGAGCCCGCCGCGCTCGAGCGAGAGCTCGAGCTCGTCTTTGCGCGCCTCGATCATCTCGGCGAGGCGGTAGAGGATCTGCCCGCGGTTCGCGGCCGAGCGACCGCTCCAGCCAGGGTAGGCGGCGAGCGCGGCCTTCACCGCGTCGCGTGTGTCCTTGCGCGAGCCACGCGGCACGTTCTCGCGTGTGCCGCTCTCACCGCGGGCCTTCGTCTCGTCGACCTGGAAGTAGCGCCCTGACTCGGATCGCACGAAGGCACCTCCCACGTACATCTTGTAGGCCTTGCGGACGGACAGCTTGGTCGGCGCCCACGACGGGAGCTCCGAGAGGTCGGAGCCCTGGAAAGGATCACGCGCGAGCGCGCCCGCCTTCTTGCGAGCGCCGGCACCCGCGACCGGCCCGGCGATGCCTGCGCCGGGCCCGGCCACGCCGCGCGAGGGAGCAGCGGCCTTCTTCGAGGCCGTGCGCGTCGTCTTGGTGGAGCTCATCGATCGCCTCCGTCGACGTCGAGGTACGCGGCGAGGCCCTGACGGCCACCCTCGCGGCCGAAGCCGCTCTCCTTGAAGCCGCCGAAGGGCGAGGTCGCGTCGAACTTGTTGAAGGTGTTCGCCCAGACCACACCCGCGCGGATCTTCTGCGCCATCTCGAAGCTCTTGGAGCCCTTGTCGGTCCAGATGCCGGCGGAGAGGCCGTACATGGTGTTGTTCGCCTTCTCGATCGCTTCGTCGGGGGTGCGGAAGCTGAGCACGCTGAGCACCGGGCCGAAGATCTCCTCGCGCGCGATGCGGTGGCTCTGCGAGACGCCGGTGAAGAAGGTGGGCGCGAACCAGAAGCCACGCTCGGGCAACTTGCACGGGGCCGAGTAACGATCGGCGCCTTCGCGCTCGCCGCTGTCGACCAGCTCGCGAATCTTCTCGAGCTGCATCTTGCTGTTGATGGCGCCGACGTCGGTGTTCTTGTCGAGCGGGTCGCCCACGCGCAAGGTCGCGAGCCGGTCGCGCAGCTTGCGGATCACCAGGTCGTGCACGCCCTCCTGCACGAGCAGGCGCGAGCCCGCGCAGCAGACATGGCCCTGGTTGAAGTAGATGCCGCCGACGATGCCCTCGACCGCCTGATCGATGGGCGCGTCGTCGAAGACGAGGTTCGCAGCCTTGCCGCCGAGCTCGAGCGTGAGGCGCTTGCCGGTGCCGGCGATGCTCTTCTGGATGCGTTTGCCGACGAGCGTGGAGCCGGTGAAGGCGACCTTGTCGACGTCGGGGTGCTCCACGAGCGCGGCGCCCGTCTTGCCCGCGCCGGTGACGATGTTCACGACGCCCGGGGGCAGGTCGGCCTCCTCGATGATCTTCGCGAGCAAGAGCGCGGTGAGCGGCGTGGTCTCGGCCGGCTTGAGCACGCAGGTGTTGCCGCAGGCGAGCG
>CALKVW010000157.1 GCA_938004785.1 uncultured Polyangiaceae bacterium | reverse complement strand
GTGAGCGGCGTGGTCTCGGCCGGCTTGAGCACGCAGGTGTTGCCGCAGGCGAGCGCGGGCGCGAGCTTCCACGCGGCCATGAGCAGCGGGAAGTTCCAGGGGATGACCTGACCGGCGACGCCGAGCGCGCGCGGGGTCGCGCCCGGGAAGGCGTAGGCGAGCTTGTCGGCCCAGCCGGCGTAGTAGAAGAAGTGCGCAGCCGCGAGCGGCACGTCGACGTCGCGCGACTCCTTGATCGGCTTGCCGCCGTCCATCGACTCGACGATCGCGAACTCGCGCGACTTCTCCTGTAGCGCGCGCGCGATGCGGTAGATGTACTTCGCGCGATCGATGGGGCGGAGCTTCGACCAGTACTTGTGGTAGCCGACGCGCGCGGCCGTGACGGCGCGATCGACGTCGCGCTCGTCGGCCTCGGCGATCTCGGCGAGCTGTTGCTCGGTCGAGGGGCTGATCGTCGGGAAGTAGCGGCCGCTCTGGGGTTTCGTCCACTTGCCGCCGATGAAGAGCTCGTAGCGCGCGTCGATGCGGACGTGGTCGGTGGCCTCGGGCGAGGGCTCGTAGGTCCACGCGTCGCCGAAGGCGAGCGCCGCGCCGCTCGGCGAGGGTGAGCGGGCCGCGAGCCTGCGCGCCGTCGCGGCGGCGGGGCTCGTGCGGGGGACGTGGACGATCCCTGCGCTCGCCGGTGCGGAGGAGCTCGAGTGGGCCTTCGCGGCCGGCTTGTCGGCCGAGGCGTCGGCACGGCGCCCGGCGCGGGGCTTGGCCTTCGCGCGCGAGGCCTTGGAGATGGCTGCCATGGTGGCGCGAATCTACGCGAGGAGCCGACGCCTGGGCAGGGGTGATTCGGCCTGCCCCTGCGGAAGCTCGCGCGCCGCACCGCGGGCGTCGTTGCTCGCACCCCGCCAGGCCGGCGATTCAGCTCAGCGCCCGCTGAACTTGGCAGGGCGCTTCTCCATGAAGGCGGCCATCGCCTCGCGCAGATCGTGGCTCGCGAGCATGCCGGCGTTCCACGCGGCCACGTAGCGCATGCCGACCTCGGCCCCGTGGCGCTCGCTCACGCGCAGCACCTCCTTCACGCCTTGCACGACGAGCGGCGAGTTGTCCGCGATCTCGGCGGCGACGCGCCTCGCCTCGGCGAGCAGCGCAGCCTGGTCGGGCAGCACGCGGTTCACGAGGCCGATGCGCTCGGCGTAGGCGGCGTCGATGTCGCGGGCGGTGAAGGCGAGCTCGCGCAGGTGACCGGCGCCGATGACGGGCGCGAGGCGCTGCAAGGAGCCCATGTCGGCGACGATGGCCACCTTGGCCTCGCGCAGGCTGAAGCTCGCGTCGGCGCTCGCGAAGCGCAGATCGCAGGCGGCGACGAAGTCGAGGCCGCCTCCGATGCAGCGCCCGTGCACGGCGGCGATGAAGGGTTTGTCGCTCTCGACCATGAGGTCGAAGCCGCGGCGCATGCGGCCGATGGTGCGGAAGAGCTCGCGGCGCTCGTGGGCGAGCGCGCCGTCGACGAGCGCCGGGCCGAGCTCGGCCGCCATGCGCATGAGGTCGAGGCCGACCGAGAAGTGCGGTCCCTCGGCGGCGACGACGACGGCGCGGACCTCGGCGTCGCGGTCGAGCCCCTCGACGACCCCGGGCAGCTCGGCCCAGAACTCGGGGCCCATGGCGTTGCGACGCTCGGGGTTCGAGAGGAACAGGGTGGCGACGTGGCCGTCGCGCTCGACGCGGAAGGGGCTCGACATGGTGGAGCACGCTGGCCCAGCCCACGGTTCGGCGCAAGCGAGGCTCGGGCGAGCCCGGGGCTCGGCGCCGCTCGCTGTAAGGAGCCGGGGCTTGCTACGTTCTCCCAGCACGATGAGCCGCCACCTCCTCCGCTTGGTCGCCCTCCTGTTCACGCTCGCGCTCGGCACGGGCTGCGCCTCCTACATGCCCTTCACCCAGGAGCTGCGCAGCGAGTACGACCTCGCGGACACCGACCTCGAGAACCTGCAGTTCTACAACTCGCACACGATCACGCTGCGCCGCGAGCTGTCGCGCGACAGCCGCCGCATCACCGGCGGCCACGAGCTCCTGATGATCGCCGGCAAGCAGATCGAGGAGGTGGTCATCGACGCCAAGACCCCCGGCGTGGTCGTCGGCGCCTCGCCGTCGACCCTGCGCGTGAGCTTCGCCGAGGGCAGCTTCCTCGAGTTCAGCCTGCGAGGCTCGGTGCCCCAGGACGACCCGGTCGTGCTGCTCCACGGCGGCTTCGCCGAGCCGCCCGAGCCCTTCCCCGGCGACCGCCAGCCCTTCGTCCCCCCTCCCCCGCGCCGCGAGCTCTTCGGCTCGGGCAACTTCTGGCTCCTGCCTAGCGGTGGACGCGAGGTCGTCTTCCAAGGCGTCGCCTACGACGCCGTCGAGGACTCTTCGCTCGCGCACCTCGTCATCAGCACCGAGTCGCTCGAAGAGGTCGACGAGCAGAAGACCGTGCTCAAGGGAAGGAAGCTCTGAGTGGACGAGCGGCCGAGCGTGCACCTGGTCGACGGAACCTACGAGCTGTTCCGCGCGTGGTTCGGGGCGCCTCCGAAGAAGGCGCCCGACGGCCGTGAGGTGGGCGCGCTGCGCGGCGTGCTCGCTTCGATGCTGAAGATGCTGCGAGACGGAGCGACGCACGTGGGCTGCGCCACCGATCACGTGGTTCGTTCGTTCCGCAACGATCTGTACGCGGCCTACAAGACCGAGGAGGGCGTGGAGCCGGAGCTGCTCGCGCAGTTCCCCCTGCTCGAAGAGGGCCTCGCCGCGCTCGGCTTGGTCGTCTGGCCCATGGTGGACTTCGAGGCCGACGACGCGCTCGCCACCGCCGCGGCGCGCTACGCGCCCGAGGCCTCGCGCGTATACCTCGCGACCGTCGACAAGGACCTCGCGCAGTGCGTGCGTGGCGAGCACGTCGTCATGCTCGACCGCAGGCGCGACGACGCCGTGCTCGACGAGGCCGGCGTGATCGGGAAATTCGGCGTGCCGCCCGCGCTCATCGCCGACTACCTCGCGCTCGTGGGCGACAGCGCCGATGGCTACCCCGGATTGCCGGGCTGGGGCGCGAAGTCCGCGGCCACGGTGCTCGCGGCCCACGGGCCGATCGAAGCGGTGCCGCTCGATGCGTCGGCGTGGAAGGTGAAGGTGCGCGGCGCCGACAAGCTCGCCGCCACGCTGCGCGAGCGCATCGACGACGCGCGGCTGTTCAAGAAGCTCGCGACGCTGCGGCTCGACGCGCCGGTGCACGAGTCGCTCGACGAGCTCGCGTGGCACGGCGCGAGGCCGGAGCTGCGCGAGCTCACGGCGAAGTGGGGCTTCGCGGAGCTGTGCGATCGTGTGCCGAGGTGGCGGGACTGAGCTGGGCGGAGGGCGGAGGCTCGGTCCTCAGGACCTCGCGGGCCTCGCGCAGCGCCTCTCTGGCAGCGGCGTGCTCGCCGCGCGCGTAGGCCTCCCAAGCCGCGCGGCGGCGCGCATCGGCCCAGGGCAGCAGCGCGCCTGGCTCACGCCAGCGCACGGCCTCCGCGATGGCGCGCGCTTCGAGCGCGGACTCGCCGACCTCGCCCGCGCGCGTCGCGAGCTCGGCGAGCGCATAGGGCGGCGCGTAGGTGGTGCGCGCGAGCGCACGCTCAGCGAGGCGCGCGCCGAGTCGCCGGAGCTCGGCGCGCCGAGACGCGAGCGCGACGCGCACGGCGCTCCACGCAGGCCCCGAGAGCGGCCTCTCGGGGCCGAGCGCAGCGAGCGCGCTCTCGAGGGCGGTGGCCGCGGCGCGCGTCTCGCCGGCTCGGAGCGCGACGAGCGCCGCCCTCCCCGAGGAGGGCTCGAGCTCCAGCCTCGGCTCGAGCGCCTGCGCGATGCGCCCGGCCCGGCCCGGCTCCGCGCTACGCTCCGCAGCGAGCAGGCGCACCCGCGCGGCGAGGCGCGACCTCAGCATGGCGCGCAGGGCCGCGTCGGGCAGGTGCTTGAGCACCGCGCCGACGCGATCGAGCTCCACCGCCTCGATGCGCGAGCCCGCGCCGTCGACGTGCCGGAGCGCCAGCCGGATCGCGGCGGTGGAGACCGGCCTACGTGCGCTCCCCGCGAGGGCCTCGAGCGTGGAGAGCGCCGCGGCTCGCTCGAAGCGGCTCGTCGAGCAGAGGCGAGCGCGCGTGAGCCAGAGCTGCTCCTCGGCCGCGAGCCCAGCGGGCTCCGCCGCCTCGCCGAGCTCGGCGAGGCGCGCGCGAGGCAGCTCGCCATCGCGATCCTGCTCGGCAGCGACGAAAGCACAGCGGACCGCCCGCGCCGCCGCGAGCGCGAATGCGCGCAGCTCGCCCTCAGCCTGAGCCCGCCGAGCGAGCTCGTCCCAGCGCGAGTAGGCCGCCGAGGGCGGCGCGATCGCGGCGTGCGCGACGGCCGCCACGAAGGCCGTGCGAGCCTCCGGTCGGCGCGCGTCGTCCACCTCGGCGAGCCTCCCGCCCAGGACCGGCTTGCCACGCCGCACCAGCTCCACGGCGAGCCCGCGCGCGCTCGGCGCGCTCGCCGCGGCGCACCGCCAGACCTCGAGCAAGGGCTCGAGCTCGGCGTCGTCGTCCAGCGCCACGGCGCAACGCAACGCCCCGAGCGCGGCCAGGCTGCGCAGGGGCTCGGCCGCGCCGAGCAAGCGTTTGTAGGAAGCGAGCGCGACGAAGGGCCCGACCCTCGCCTCGAGCTCCTCGGCCGCACGCAGCGCGACGTCGTCGAAGAAGCTCAAGCGTGCCCCGTCGGCGTGCCTCCGCCTCGCTCGGTGACGAGCCCGAGCGAGGGAAGCCGCTCGATCGCGCTCTCGATGCGCTCGAGCTCCGAGCTGACCTGAGCGACGAGCCTGCGCGCTTCGGCGAGGTCCGTGATCTGCCCGGCCTCCAGCTTGGCGAGCACGGGCGCCACCTGCTCCTGGATGCGCGCCGTGAGGCGCGCGCGTTCGCGCTCCTGGAGCGCGCCGAGCTCCGCGGTCGACGAGCCCACCCAGTCGGCGAGCTGCCGCTCGAGCCTCGCGCGGTAGCGTGCAGCGGCCGAGAGCCTGAGCTCGAGATCCGCCGGGTCGTCGAGGCGCCTCGCGGCGAACTCCTCCTGCACCGCGGTCTCGTACAGGGCCTGCACCTCGTTGTAGCTCCGCCGCCACGCGCTCGCGTCGAGCGCGGCGTGCGCCTCGAGGGCGCGCCGCTCGAGCTCCGTGATGCGCTCTTCCCAGGCGCCGCGGTCGAGGCCGACGAGCAAGCCGCGGCTGCGGTAGACCACGCGGCGGAGCGCGTCGAGCTCCGCCTCGAAGTGCACCATCGGCGGCTGCATCGGGTCGTCTGGTGTGCCGGCGATGTCGTCGACCAGGCGACGCAGCTGCGTGCACAGCGCGCCGAGCTTCGCCGGATCCGTCGCGACCACCTCGCGGATGCCCGCCGTGAGCTGATCGACCTCGCGCCGGTACACGTCGCCGGTGTTGCCCCACAGCGTGCGTTTGCCGGCCTCGGCGTCGGCGAGCAGCCGCTCGACCGCGCCGTCTTCGTCGAAGCTCATCGCCTCGACGGCGTCGACGGAGGCCCAGAGCCGCTGCCCCGCGACGAGCGCGCTCGCCTCGATGCGCATCGACTCGTCGCAGCGCAGCTCGAGCTCGACCGGGCTGCCGACCGGCAGCTCGCGCGTGACCTCGACGGCGAGCGTCTTGATGGGCACGCGGCCCTGCAGGAGCCGCAGCACGACGGTGCCGCTCTGATCGGCCGTGAAGAAGGTGTGCTTCGCCTCCGCCGGCAGACCCGTGCCCTTGGCGAGCAACACCCGCCGCTCGCGCCTGCCCGCTCGCACGACCTCGAGGCCGATGTCCTTCGCGATCACCGAAGCCCGGCTGAGCGCGCTCGCCCTCGGGCGCAGCTCGCCTCGGTAGACGGCGAAGGGCAAGCTCGCGAGCGCAGCGCCCGCGCCGTCGCGCAGCTCGAGCTCGAGCTCCACGTCGCCCTCTCCCGGGAGCGCGAGCTCGACGCGCGATGGCTCCTTCGACGGACCCGTCGCCGCGAGCACCGCGAGCTCGGCGCCGCCAGCGACGATGGCGAGCTCCGCCGTGGTGGCGGGGGCCCGCTCGAGGCGCAGCGCGAGGCGCATCACGGGCGCCGACGACACGAGCGGCGAGCTGAAGACGACGCGCGCGAGCCCGTCGCCCGTCTCGAGCGCGAGCCCGCCGAGGTGCGCGGCGTGGATCGCGGAGCCGAGCGCGACGATCGTGTCCACCTCCTCCGCGAACGGCTCCGGCGAGCGGCACCTCGACGAGAGCGCCTCGGTGACGCGCCGCCTCACGAGCGGCACACGCGTCGAGCCACCGACGAGCACCACGTGATCGACGTCGCCGATGCCGACGCCGGCCTTCGCGTGGCTCTCCGCGAGCGCGCGCTCGGCGCAGGCCAGCGTGCGCTCGACGAGCTCGGCGATGACGGCCTCGTACTCGGCGCGCCCGACCTCGAGCTCGAGCGAGACGCTCTCGCCGCTCTGATCGTCGAAGAGGTCTTGCTTGGCCACCTGCACCACCTCGGCCGTCGACAGCCCCTCCTTGATCTCCTGCGCGACGTGCACCAGGCGCTCGAAGCGCGCACGATCGTCGGCGCTCTTGCGCAGATCGAGCTCGAGCGCGTAGCCCTTGTCGACCAGGCCCCTGCGCAGGTGCTCGGCATACCGACGATCGAAGTCGTCACCGCCGAGGAAGTTGTCGCCGTCGATGGCGAGCACCTGGTACTCGCCGCCCACGCAGCGCAGGATCGAGACGTCGAAGGTGCCTCCGCCGAGGTCGTAGACGAGGAAGTTCCCGCCCGAGAGGCGGTTCTTGTGGCTGTGGTAGATCGCCGCCGCGGTCGGCTCCTGCAGGATGCCGATCACCTCGAGCCCGGCGAGCTCGCCCGCGCGGCGCGTGGCCTCGACCTGTGGCGCGTCGAAGTACGCAGGCACGGTGATGACCGCGCGCGAGACGCGCATCTCGACCCCTTCGCTCGCGCGCGCCGCGAGGTGGCTCAGCATCGAGCCCCGGAGCTCCGCGAGGATCTTCGACGAGATCTCCTCGGGCAAGAGCTCGTGCGGGCCGAGCGCGAGCTTCGTCGGCTGACCCATGCGCCGCTTGATCGACTCGATCGGCCCGGGCTCCTTGCCGCGCCGCGCGCGCGCCGGGCGCCCCACGACGAAGGCCTCCTTCGCGGGGTCCCAGGCGACCGCCGAGGGCACGGCCTTGCGCCCGAAGCGATCCTCGTAGACGACGATCTCGCGCTCCGAGGGCGGCAGCAGGGCGATCTCGGAGTTCGTGGTGCCGAGGTCGATGCCGACGGCGCGGTCGAGGACGATCATTCGAAGAGCTCCCTGGGCCATGGGTCCATGTCGAGGTGGGTCGAGCGAGACGCTCCGTCGCTCGTGGAGTCGAGCAGCGCCTCGAGCTCGGGCAGGTCGACGGTGTCGAGCGGCTCGGCGGCGGGCGCCTCGAGCGGAGCGCGCGCCCTGGGCGCGGGTGGTCTGGGGGCCTCGTCGAGCGAGACGAAGCACGCGACCGCCTGCGCCACACGTCGCCGCGGGTGCAGGGTGAGCTCCTCCCAAGCCTCGCGCAGCGCGGCCCGCTCGGCCTCGGTGGCGAGCTCGATGCGCTCGCGCAGGCGCTCGGTGATCTGCTCCGGGCTCGCGAGCGGATCGAGCCCGAGCTCTTCGTAGAGGCGCCTCACGCGCCCCTGCCCCACGCGCGTCGCGCCTCGACGAGCTTGGTGCGCGCCGCTTCCATGCGTCGCCCTTGGGGGAAGAGCTCCTCGGCCCGGGCGACGAGCCCGGCTGCTTCGCTCAGATCGGCGGCGATCGTGAGGAAGGTCGCCCGATCGAGCCGCCGGATCGCGCGGTCACAGGCGAGGTGCGCGAGCACGAGGCGCGCGTTGCGATGCGAGGGGCATACGGCGAGCGCCCGCTCGGCGAAGACCCACTCGCGCGAAGGATCCATGTCGGCCTCGGAGCGGAATACGAGGAGCTGGGCGCACTTCGCACGGTGCGCGAGCTCCGCGCCGGGCGAGGCGAGCATGCGCCGCTCGAGGCTCTCGAGGAGCGACATGCAGGGCTCGAGCAGCGTGCGCAGCTCCGACCAGCGGCTCTCTCGGTACACCTCCCAGCCGAGCGCCTCGACCTCCTCCGCCGCGCAGCGCTCGACCGCGACGTCGAAGCCCGACCACCTCCACACCTGCGCGATGCGCCGGAGCGGCTCGATCGTCGCGCGGATCGGATCGCTCGACAGCTTCGCCTCGCGCAGCGCCCCCACCGACGGCGAGAGGGCCTCGTCGATGGCGTCGGCCGAGAGGCGCTCGGCACGCGCGAGCCGCGGCGCCGCCTCCGAAGCCGAGAGCCCGGCGACGCGACAGGCCGCGGGCGTGAGGCTCAACCTTCGCAGCGCCACGCCAGCGCCCACACCGAGCTCGCGCGCCCCCGCACGCGCCGCCTCTCCGGCCTCGTCGAGCAAACGCGTCGCCGAGCCGAGCGCGAGTCGCTCGGCTTCGCCCTCGGGCAGACTCGCGCCCGCGACGCGGCGCCCGAGCGCCGACAGGGAGCGCCGCTCCTCCGCGAGGGCCAGCCACAGCCCGAACGCGCGCACCCAGGCGTGCTCGGCAGCGGCGGCGAGCTCGTCGTCGACGCTCCCTGCGGCGCGCGCATCGCGCTGCGCCTCGCCGAAAGCCTCCGCGAGCCGCTCGTACCAGAGCGCCGTCGCGTGCAAGAGCGCGCCCGATCGCCCAGCCACGCCGTCGAGGGTCAGCCAGGGGAAGAGCGCCTCGACACGACCAGCTCGCGCCTGCGCGAGCGCGTCGACGGCCGCTGGCAGGCTCCGCAGCTGACGCACCAGCTCGGTGGCGCGAGGCGGTGGCTCCGGGCGCGAGCTCGGGGCCTGCGCGCGCCAGAGTCGCTGCGTGAGCTCGAGGTCGTCGAGGTGCTCGAGCAGCGCCTCGTCGTCGGCGCGCCATCCGGTCGGGACCGAGCTCGCGTTCCGAGGCACCACGCCGGCGAGGCTACCAGCGCACCAGGCCGAGGGCATCGCCGGAACGCGCCAGCCCCCCGCCGCGCGCGCTCAGCGCAGGCGCGCGAGCTCGCGCAGGCCGAGCTGACGCGCGAGCGGGCCGTCGAAGAAGCCGTTGGGGTTGAGCGTGCGGTACGCAGGCAGGAAGCCGTCGAGCGAGCTCTGGTAGACCTTCTCGAAGCGAGCGCGGCCCATCGGGTTCTGCTGCCCCCAGTGCGGGCGCGCGCCCCAGGTATCCATCATGTACCTGGCGTAGCGATCGAGCGTATCGACGGCGTTGGGCGTGCCCTTCATGATCGGGACCTCGAGCATCACGGTGTCACGCCCGTACTGCGGAGAGAGGTAGTCCTTCGATCCGGCGACCCAGCGCATCCCGATGGGAGAGCTCACCCATTGGTTCGAGGCGCGCCAGGCGCGGAGCTCCTTCGTGAGCGCCGGGAAGACCTGCTCGACGAGCGAGGCGTCGAAGCCGAGGCTCGCGGCGTGCACGGGGATCGAATTCGGCGCGCCGAAGTCGAGCGCCTCGAAGCAGGGCATGCGCACCCCCGTCGCCACACAGCTCTCGAGCGCCTTGTCCATGAGGAAGGGGATGGCCTCGGGCGAGACCGAGATCAGCAGGCGCACCGCCTCCGTGAAGGCGTTCATGCCGCCGAAGCGCACACCGAAGCCGCGCTGCCCCTGGCGCCCGGACGCGGTGGTGCGCCGGAGCTTGGTGACCACGACCGTCGGGTCGTTCTTGTAGGGGTTGATCCACACGTGGACCGAGTGGACCTGCGGGTTCACCAGCGCCGCCTTGACACCCGGCCAGGCCTGGCTCCAGGTGCCCAGCGTGCGGTCCTCGACGAGGTGGAACGCGGGCTGCGTGCGCATCGTCACGGCGTAGACGATGCCCAGGTTGCCCTGTCCGCAGCGCGCCGCGTGGAAAAGGGCGTCGTCTTGTACGAGCTCGAAGCGAGGCGCGGGGTAGCGGGCGGACCACTTGGCCGGGTCCGAGAGCCCGTTCTTCGGCTCGATGCGCAGGAGCTTGGCGCGGTTGGCGTCGTCGAGCGTGACGAGCTCGATCGCCTCGAAATAACCCGAGATGCCCGTGTACGAGAGGCCCGAGCCGTGGCCACCGGCGGAGGCGCAGCCGACGACGGTGAGCAAGCCGAAGCCGGGCTGCTGCATGACCGTGCGACCGAACACCCAGAGATAGGAGTTCAGCGCGTCGAAGCTGACGCCCGACTGGAAGCGCACGAGCTCGGCGGGCGCGATCGCTCCAGAACGGTGCAGCTCGCTCTCGAGCGGCAGCACGTCGTCGAGGCCGATGCAGTGTACGAGCCAATCGGGCGTGGCCGCAGCGTTCGCGAATCCCCAGCCGTCGCCCGCCGCTTTGAGGGCGCGGAAGCGCAGCGCCGCCTCCTCCACGATGGCAAAGAGCCCCGCGAGGTTGCTCGGGCGATGGACCGCCCGCGGCGTGGGCATCACCGTGTTGTTGAGCTGGTATTGCTCGCCCGGCGCCATCACGCGGAAGGCGCCCGCGAACTGCGGATCGATCATGAGCGCAGGCTTGGCCGCCTTGGCGAGATCGGGCTCGGCACGGAGCATGGCGAGCACCGCCTCGGCCTGCGCCGCCGAAGGTTTGCCGGCGAGCTTCTTCAGCGCGGAGACGAACTGGGGGACGGGCATCGCTCGGTGCTCCTCAGGAGGGGTCGCAGGCCTGGGCGGCCTCCGCCGTGGTGGCTGCGCGCGCGCAATCCATGAAGGCGCCGTCGGCTGCGCGACAGCGCGTGACGCAGCGCTCGCGGGCCGCCGCGGCCGCCGTTTGGCCGAGGCCGAGCAGCGCGGCGTAGCGCTCGCAATCGGCGGCGCAAGGGTCGACGACCACGGCGCAGCTCGCAGGGCCGGGCACGACGTGCATCGGCAGGCCCTCGTCGATCTTGCGCGGAGGCTTCGGCTCGCAGCCATAGCTGATCGGACGCGCCGTCAGCCACACGCAGCGATCTCCGCCTTGCTCCTCTTCGAGCACCGCCGCGACGAAGCCGTGCACACCGTTCGAGACGCGGAACAGATCCTCCATCGCGCCGGCGACCGCGTGCTCGCCGCAGGCGTGCCCCTGGACGGGCGCGTAGACGTAATGGGGCCGCGTCGCGTCGACCGGCGTGAGCTCCGGGATCACCGTCGTCTTCGTGCCCCCACCGCAGGCGCAAGCGCAGGCCAAGGCTCCCAGCCCCCAGAGTCGAGTCATGGGCGCGAAGCTATCGTCGCGCCGACGAGCCACGCAAGCGTAGAGCAGCAGCGAGCGGCAGGAAGAGCGCGCCGAGCGCCACCCTTGACAGGGGACGCTGCGGGCACCGACCATCCGCCGACTCGGTGGAGCACCGCTCGCGCTTCGACGCGCATCGCGGCGCCCTCGCCGGTCGCCCCACACCATGCTGAGCCTCGCCATAGGCGCCATCACCGAAGCCTCCGGCGGGCCGTTCCTGGTGCTGCGGCGCGGGAGCACCCTGCTCTCGGGCCCACCCCAGCTCAGCCTCTCGGTCTCCGGCTCCGCCGAGCGTAGCGTGCCGCTCGTCGAGCTGCCCGACCTCGCCGTGCCCGAGCCTTCGCGGAGCAGCCACGACCGACTGCGCGCGGCGCTGCGGCGGCGAGGGGTGCAGGTCTACCGAGGCCTGGTACGCGCGAGCGATCTGGCGTCGCCGGCGGGCGCCACGGGAGCACCGCGTGCGCGCCTGCGCCTCAGCGCGCGCGCCGCCGGCGAGCAGGCCAGCGCCGAGTTCCAGCCCATCCCGAGCGGACGCGGCCCCCTGAGCTTCGCGTTCGCGAGCTGCTTCTATGGTCACTCCCGCTCCTCGGCGAGCTTCGGCAGCTCGCTCGAACGTGCGCTGCGCTCCTCGCAATCGCGGGGGCACCCCATCGATTTCAGCCTGCTCGCCGGCGACAACCTCTACGTCGACATCGCGCCCGACCAAGAGCGCTACGCGGCCGACTCCGGCGCCTACGAAGAGACCGCCGAGCGCTATGCGAGCTACTTCCTCGAGGAGCAGCGCCTCGGCAGCGCGCTGCGCGCCGGCCCGACGCTCTTCACCTACGACGACCACGAGCTCTGGAACGATTACCCCTTCCCCTCGGCCTGGCTGTCGCGCTCGAGCGCGCCCCACGCACAAACCTGGGCGAACGCGTCCTGCGCCGGCATCGACACCTTCCAGCATTCGCTCAATCCACGCACGCCAGGGCTCAACCGGTCCTATGCGCTGGAGATGGGCGGCTTCGACTTCTACGTCGCCGACACCCGCACCGAGCGCAGCAGAGACAGGCTCATGAGCGACGCGCGCTGGGGCGAGCTCTGCGCCTGGCTCGAGCGCGGCGAGCGCCCCAAGGTGCTCGTGCTGGGCCAGCCGCTCTGGCAGGAGGGCGAGTCGAAGACGCTCTTCGTCACCGGCGATCACAACCTCGCGTACTACGCTCGGCAGTACGGCGAGCTCTGCGCGGCGCTCGCCCGCTGCCGCTGGGACGTGCTCGTGCTCGCGGGCGACGTGCACTTCAGCAGGCTCTTGCAGCTGCGCCTCGGCCCGAGCGGCGCCCTGCGCGTGCACGAGCTCGTGTGCTCGCCGGCCGAGCACATCCCCTCGACGGGCGCGACGATCGGCCACTACCTCTCGGGCGGCGGGCTGCGCAGTCAGGGGCGCACCGAGGTGGAGCTCGGCGACGGCCCGGGGCTGCGCGTCGACCCCCGCCACCGCCTCGAGCGCGAGCTCTACCGGATGGGCACGGGCTGCCCCAACACCTATGCGCTCGTGACGCTCGAGCGCGTCGGCGACGCGCGCGCCGACGTGTGGGCGCGGTTCGTCGACCACCGCAACCCCTCGGTCGCGCCACCACGCCCCGAGCCGGGCGCGCCCGCCTACGCGGGCCCCTCGGAGTTCGCCCCCGCCCATTTCTCCCTACGACGACGCTGACCGGCGTACACGGAGCCTCCGCATGAGCATGCTTCGCCTCTCCCAGAATCCACTGCGTCGCCCCGACGAGCTAGCCCTCGGCGCCCGCGATTTCTACGTCGAGGCCGCGCGCCGCTTCGCGGGCCCGTGGATCCTGCTCGTGGGCGGCTCCGACCTCGCGTCGACGCGCCTGCGCATGGCACAGAGCGTCGTGCGCTTCGACGAACGCCCGAGCTACTGGAGCCACGCGGCGCTCGTGCTCGACGTCGACGCGCACGACGTGCTCGAGTCCACCGGCGTCGAGGTCGCGCTCTGGCCACCGTCCTCGACGGGGCCCGAGCGCAACCACGTCTCGTTCTTCAAGCTGCGCGAATACGCCAGCGACCGTCGCTTCCCCAACCTCGCGGTCATCTCCGTACGGGAGCTCGAGAGGCCGGCGCACGAGAGGACTGAGCACGAGGCTGGGCACGAGGCTGGGCACGAGGCTGGGCACGAGCACGGCGACACCCGGAGCCTCGCCGAGCGCGCGCGCGAGTCCGCGCTGCGCGAGCACCCTGGGCGAGGCGTGCACGCCTTCGGCCCCTGGGTCGCCGCCTGGGCCTCGCAGGTGCTCGCGCCGAACGGCAATCCGCTGCTCTCCGACGTGCCCTTCCCGTCGACGGCGCTCATCGATTACGTCTACGCGAGCGCCGGAGTCGATCTCTTGCCCGCCGCCGCCACTCCCGCGCTCTGCCCGGAGGCATTGTGGGCGAGCGCGCGCTACTACGCAGAGCGCCACGACCTGCGCGTGGAGGCCATCTCGCGTGTGCGGCAGCCGCTCGCCGTCGTGCCCGAGGCGCCGAAGAACAGCGCGGCCGAGGCCTACGCGAGCTTCCGCAGCGGCAAGTCGAAGCACGCCTGAGGGCGCCCGAGCGGCGCCGCTCGAGACCTCACGACGACAGGGGCTCGAACCTGGCGGAGAAGTGCCGGAGCGCGGCGGGCTGCTCGACGATGCGATAACCGCGCAGCGCCTCTCGACGAGCGGCGACCTTCTCGACGACCTCGACCACGAAGTCCATGTGGCTCTGCGTATAGGTGCGGCGCGGGATCGCGAGGCGCACCAGATCCATGGCCGCCGGCGACTCGGTGCCGTCGGGCGCGAGGCCGAACATCACGGTGCCGATCTCGCAGCCGCGCACGCCTCCCTCGAGGTAGAGCGCCGTCGCGAGCGCTTGTCCGGGGTACTCGAGCGGCGGGATGTGCGGCAGCATCGCCCGCGCATCGATGTACACCGCGTGACCGCCGGTGGGCTTCACGATCGGCACACCGAGCGCGTCGAGCGCGTCGCCGACGTAGCGGGTCGAGCGAATGCGGTAGTTCAGATAGTCGTGGCGCACGACCTCGGCGAGCCCTTGCGCGATCGCCTCGAGGTCGCGCCCCGCGAGGCCGCCATAGGTGGGGAAACCCTCGGTGAGGATGAGGAAGTTGCGCGCCTTCTCCGCCCAGCGGTCGTCGTCGAGCGCCAGCCAGCCGCCGATGTTGGCGAGACCGTCCTTCTTCGCAGACATCGTCATACCGTCGGCGAGGCTGCCCATCTCCCGAACGATCTCCTTCACCGCCCTTCCCTGCTGCCCGGGCTCGCGCACGTGGATGAACCAGGCGTTCTCGGCGAAGCGGCAGCCGTCGAGGAAGAGCGGCAGCCCGTGTCGATCACAGATCGCGCGCACGCCGCGCAGGTTCTCGAGGCTCACCGGTTGCCCACCGCCGGAGTTGTTGGTCACGGTGACCATCACGACCGGGATGCGCGCCGGCCCCTCGTCGGCGATGAAACGCTCGAGCCGCTCGAGGTCCATGTTGCCCTTGAAGGGATGCTCGAGCGAGGGCTGCTTGCCCTCGGCGATCACGAGGTCGACCGCCTTCGCGCCGGTGGCCTCGACGTTGGCGCGCGTGGTATCGAAATGGGTGTTGTTGGGTATGAGCTTGCCCGGCCCCGCGACGACACCGAACAGGATCTTCTCCGCCGCACGCCCCTGGTGCGTGGGGATCACGTGCTCGAAGTCGAAGAGCTCCTTCACCGCGGCTTCGAAGCGGTAGTACGAGGGGCTGCCGGCGTAGCTCTCGTCGCCGCGCTGCATCGCCGCCCACTGCTCGGCGCTCATCGCGCCCGTGCCGGAGTCGGTCAAGAGGTCGATCATCACGTCGGCCGAGTGCAGCGCGAAGAGGTTGTAGCCCGCGACGCGCAGGCGCTCTTCGCGCTCCTCACGGGTGCTCAGGCGGAGCGGCTCGACCGACTTGATGCGAAAGGGCTCGATGATCGTGCGGAAGCCTTGCATCGCACGTCGATAGCAGCGCGGCCGGCGCGCGGGGCGGCCCAGATCGCGCAACCAGCGGTGAGCTGCCGGCAAAGCTTGCGTCGGGCGCGTGCCTGGACGCGACGTAGCGGCGCATGCGGCCACGGAAGCTCGCGCGCCGCTCCCTCAGCTCGCGGCGCCCACGCCCAGCTCGGCGCGCGCGCCGGCTCGCCCGCCGCTCGGCTCGACCCGGGCGGCCAGCATCGGCGCGAATGCGCCCCGATAAGACCACGCGAGGTAGAGCTCCAAAGCCAAGAAGACGAGCCCCACGGCGGTGCCCTCCGGCGCCAGCACGGCGTGGAAGAGCACGATGTTCACGAGCACGGGGGCGAGCAGCGTCAGCGCGAGCGGTACATGGCGGTTCGAGAGCAGGAGCAGGCCGGCGACGAGCTCGGTCCCCTTCACCATCGGGAGCATGTACGCGCTCGCCGCGAAGGCGCCCATGAGCGCGCCCGCTGCGCCCTCGAGCGGCGGCTGGGGCAGGAAATGGAGGAAGCCGTTGAGGCCGAAGACGGTGAAGCCGAGCCCGAGCACGAGCGAGGCGACGCGGGCGGCGGAGATGCGGGTGGACATGGATTCTCCTCGAAGTGGATGTGCGCAGCCTGACGCGTTGCCCGAGTGACAACTAGACATGCACTTCGCAATGAACTGTTCCCCGGAGCGCAACTGTTCACCGCGCCCCCCCGCTGCTAGTCCTCGACGCGTGGATCTCAACCGGATCGCCGTCTTCGTGCGGGTCGTGGAGGCCGGCAGCTTCACCGCCGCGGCCGAGTCCTTGGGCCTACCGAAGTCGTCGGTGAGTCGCGCCGTCTCACAGCTCGAGGCAGAGCTCGGCGTACGGCTGCTCCAGCGCACGACGCGCAAGCTCGCGCTCACCGAGGCGGGGCGCGAGTATTTCGGGCGCACGCGGCAAGCGATGCTCGAGCTCGAAGAGGCCAACACGGTGGTCGTCGACCATGGCACGGAGCTGAGGGGTCCGATCCGCGTGAGCGTCCCCGGAGACCTGGGCGAGGGCACGCTCGCGCGGTTGGTCGCTGGGTTCGTGCGCGAGCACCCCGAGGTGCGCATCGAGCTCGTCGTGACCCCTCGTCGCGTGGACCTCGTGGCCGAGGGCTTCGACCTCGCGGTGCGTGCGGGCCCGCTCGAAGACTCCACGCTCGTGGTGCGGCGCGTGGGCACGACGGCGCTCGGCCTCTTCGCGTCTCCGGACTACCTGCGTCGACGTGGCGTGCCGGATTCGCTCGCCTCGCTCGCGTCCCACGAGGCCGTCTTGCTCCGCGGCCAGCGCGGCGTGGGGACCTGGGCCCTCCAAGGCCCGCAGGGGGATCGGAGCGTGACCGTCCGTGGCTCGATCGGCGCCGATGACCTCAGCTTCGTGCGCTCGGTCGTCGAGGCCGGCGGAGGGATCGGGCTCCTGCCGTTGCTCCTGTGTGCCGTCTCCTCGCCCACCCGGCGCGTGGCGCTCGTGCACGTGCTCCCGGAGTACCGCGTCCTGGGCGGGGAGGTCTCGATCGTATCGCCGCCCAAGGAGTACGAGCCATCCAGGGTCAGGCTGCTGCGCGAGCACCTCGCGCGTGGGCTGGCCGAGCTCCCCTGGAGCGCCGGCAGCGACGTGCGCGGCGCGTCGCCGCCACGAGCTCGGGCTGCAGCGAAGTCGAAGCCCGAGGCAGCGCGCACCTCGGCCGCGCGGCGACGCTGAGCGAGGGGCCGGATGCGCGCCTCGCGATGCGGGCTCCGAGCCGCCTCCCGGGTGTAGCATCGGCGGCGATGAGCACCCCGCGCCGGCCCATCCTGCTGCCGCACGTCTTCCCGCGTAGGCACCTCACGAGCGACGCGCGGCTCGTGGTGCTGCTCGACACGGAGAAGAACGAGAGCCTGCCGATCGCCGAGCGCAGCTACAGGGTGCTCTCCGCGATGGACGGCACCCGCGACGTCGAGGGCATCGCGCGGCGCGTGAGGCTCGACGGGGGGCGCGCCGAGGCGAACGAGGTCGCGGCCTTCGTCGCCGAGCTCGCGGAGGCAGGGCTCGTCGGTGAGGCCCCAGAGGAGCCCTCCGAGAGCGAGCAGCCCGCCCTGCGTGCGCCGCTGCCCACGCCTCTGCCACCCGAAGATCCGACGCGCTCACTCCACGAGCTGCCCGGATTCCGCCTCGAATGCGACGGCCGCGGCAGCTGCTGCCGCTTCTACCCGACCGTGGCGTTCAGCCCGCTCGAGGCGGCGCGCGCGCGTACGCACTGCCCCGAGGTGCTCGACGCCGGCCACGTCGAGGCGCGCGCCTTCCTGCCGATCGCCGGCCGCGACACGACGCTGCTCGCCGTCGCGCTGCACAGGGGGCGCTGCGCCTACCTCGAGCCGGGCGGCGCCTGCGGCGTGCACCACGCGGCAGGCGCCGGTGCGAAGCCACTCGGCTGTCGCACCTACCCTGCGCGCTTCGTCGACGACGGGATCTCCGTGCGCGTGAGCCCGTGGTTCGAGTGCGCCTGTGTCGCGTCGAGCGCGCGCGGTGATCGAGGCGAGGGTTCGTCGCTCGTGCCGGACGGTGCGCGGACGCGCGCCGAGCTGCCACCGGGGGTTCACGTCGAGCACCTGCCGGAGCTCGTCGCGGTCGCCGAGGGCCACGTGGCCACCCGCGCCGAGCTCGCCGCGTGGTCCGCCGCGCTGGTGGCGGCCTGTCCGGCGGAGCTCGACGGCGTCGCCGCCTACGCGAGCCTCGCGCGCGCGCTCTCGCGCAGCGGGCTCGACCTGGCGGCCTCTCTCGAGGCGCTGAACGCGCCCGTGGCGCCGACCCCCGACGAGGTCAGGCCCTACCTCGCGGCGCTTCACCTGCGCGCCGAGCGCCTCGCGCGAGAGGCCTTCCGCGATCCGGACGACCTCAGCAGATGCGCGGCGACGGCGCTCGCGGCCGCCTGCGAGCTGGCAGACGAAGCGCTCGACGAGCTGCTCGACCGAGCCCCGGCCTACGCGCGCGTCGAAGCCGCCCATCTCCGCGTCGCGCTCTTCGGACACCAACTCGCCATGGGGCTGCGCCGAGACAAGACGCTCGCGCTCGCGTGCTTCGATCGTTCGATGCGGCTCGTCGCGGCGCGCGCGCTCGGCGTGGTCGCGAAGCTCGGCGGGCTCGACGACCCGGCCTTCGGCGAGCCGCTCGCGCTCGTCGAGGCGCTCTTGCGCGGCTACGGGCTCTCGGCCTACCTCGCCGAGGGCGCCACCCTGCGCGACGCGGCGGGCTGAGGAGCCGGCGCAATCGTTGCGCGTCGGCGCGCCTCCTCGGCGCAGCGGAGTCTCCCGACGCGGCGCGCTTGGGTCTAGCCTCGGCCGACCATGCGCCACTCCTCGGTCCCACCGCCGGCACGTGTCTCGGTCGACGACGTCCACCTGGAGAGCGACGTCGAGACGATCCGCAACGACTTCGTCGAGAAGCTCTTCTTCATGCAGGCGAAGTTCCCCGAGGTCGCGACGAGGGACGACCACTACAAGGCGCTGAGCTACGTGGTGCGCGACAGGCTGCTGTTGCGCTGGGTGCGCTCGGCGCAGACCTACCTCGAGCGCGAGAGCCGGACGGTGGCCTATCTCTCGGCCGAGTACTTGCTCGGCCCACAGCTCGGCCACGCGCTGCTCGCGCTGGGCATCACGGAGCAAGCGCGCGAGGCGATGCACCTGCTCGGCCTCGACCTCGACTCGATGATCGACATCGAAGAGGAGCCAGGCCTCGGCAATGGCGGCCTCGGTCGCCTCGCCGCTTGCTTCATGGACTCGCTCGCGACGCTCGAGATCCCGAGCATCGGCTATGGCATACGCTACGAGTTCGGCATCTTCGATCAGGAGATCCGCGACGGCTGGCAGATCGAGCGCGCCGATCGCTGGCTGCGTTTCGGCAACCCCTGGGAGATCGCCCGGCCGCAGATCCAGCACCCCGTGGGCCTGGGCGGACACACCGAGCAGGGCACCGACGCGCGTGGGCGCCTGCGCGTGCGCTGGCACCCGGCGCGTATCGTGCGCGGCGTACCCTACGATACGCCGGTGCTGGGTTATGGCACCGAGAACGCCAACTTCCTCCGGCTGTGGTCGGCGGTGAGCGACGAGGAGTTCGACCTCGAGGCCTTCAACCGCTCCGAATACTGGAAGGCGGTGGAGGACAAGGTCCGCTCGGAGAACATCACCAAGATCCTCTACCCCAACGACTCGAGCCCGGCCGGGCGCAGGCTGCGGCTCGAGCAGCAGTACTTCTTCGTCGCGTGCTCGCTGCAGGACATGATGCGCATCCTGCTCCAGAAGAAGCACGACCCGCGCGGCTTCGCCGACAAGTTCAAGGTGCAGCTCAACGATACGCACCCGTCGATCGGGGTCGCCGAGCTGATGCGGGTGCTCGTCGACGAGCACGAGGTCGCCTGGGACGAGGCCTGGGAGATCACGCGCGCCTCGTTCGCCTACACGAACCACACGCTGCTGCCCGAGGCGCTCGAGACCTGGCCCTTGCCGCTGTTCCGCGAGGTCTTGCCGAGGCACCTCGAGATCATCTTCGAGATCAACCACCGCTTCCTCCAGGAGGTGCGCGGGCACTTCCCGGGCGACGAGGCGCGCATCGCGCGCATGTCGCTCATCGACGAGGGCGGCGACAAGCGCGTGCGCATGGCGCACCTCGCGACCGTGGGCGCGAACCGTGTCAATGGCGTGGCCGAGCTGCACTCCGAGCTGCTCCAGAAGACGGTGATGCGCGACTTCGCCGAGCTGTGGCCGGAGAAGTTCACCAACGTGACCAACGGCGTCACGCCTCGGCGCTTCGTGGCGCTCGCGAACCCAGCCCTGCGCGCGCTCGTCACCGAGGCCATCGGCGAGGCCTGGCTCCGTGACCTCGAGCGACTGCGCGACCTCGAGCCCTTCGCCGAGGAGCCGAGCTTCCGTGAGCGCTTCCGCAAGGCGAAGCAGGCGAACAAGGAGGGGCTCTCACGCTGGCTGGTGGAGACGCACGCGCTCGACGCCGACCCGACGACGCTCTTCGACGTGCAGGTGAAGCGCATCCACGAGTACAAGCGCCAGCTGCTCATGCTGCTGCGCGCGCTCTGGCAGATCGAGCGCATGCGCGCCGGCCACTTCGACGACGTACCGCGCACGCTGCTGCTCGGCGGCAAGGCCGCGCCCGGCTACTGGACGGCGAAGCTCATCATCAAGCTCGCGCACGTCGTCGCGGATCTGCTCGCCCGCGACCCCAAGCTCCGGCCGCAGCTCAGGCTCGTCTTCGTGCCCGATTTCAACGTGAAGGTCGCGCAGCGAGTCTACCCCGCCGCCGACCTCTCCGAGCAGCTCTCCACGGCCGGCTACGAGGCCTCGGGCACCGGCAACATGAAGTTCGCCCTCAACGGCGCGCTCACGATCGGCACGCTCGACGGCGCCAACGTGGAGATCCGCGAGCACGTGGGCAGCGAGCACTTCTTCCTGTTCGGGCTCAGGGCCGAGCAGGTGATGGAGGCGAAGGCGGGTGGCTACCACCCGAGCCAGGTGCTCGAGGATGACGCCGAGCTCCGGCACGTGCTCGAGGGCCTGGCCGACGGCCGCTACTGCCCGCGTGAGCCGGAGCTGTTCACGCAGCTCGCGCGAGGGCTCGCCCAGGACGATCCCTACCTCGTGCTGGCCGACTTCCGCGCCTACCTCGCCGCGCAGGACGAGGTCGCGCGCGCCTGGCGCGACCGCGAGGCCTGGACGCGCTCGGCGATCCTCAACGTCGCGCGCTGTGGCTACTTCTCCTCGGACCGATCCATCCGCGACTACGTCGAGCGGGTGTGGAAGGTGGAGCCCGTCAAGGTCGCCGTGCGCAGCTGAGGGCGCACGAGCCACTCGGCTTTCACGCCCTCCCCGCGCTCGCTCCTCGCCGAGGCTCGATGCTCGGCGAGGGTGGATCGGCGAGCGTCGAGCCTCGCCCGGTCAATCCTTGCTGAAGTAGTCCTGGCCCTGGTACGCGCCCGTGCGCTCCTTCTCGAGCTGCATGAGCACGTCGTTCAAGAGCACCGAGGCGCCGAAGCGGAACCAGTCCGGGTCGAGCCACTCGTCGCCGAGCGTCTCCTTGACGATGCAGAGGTAGTGCAGAGCCTGCTTGGCGGTGCGGATGCCACCCGCGGGCTTCATGCCGATGCGCTTGCCGGTCTGGTGGTAGAAGTCGCGGATCGCCTCGAGCATCACGAGCGTGACCGCAGGCGTCGCGGCGGGCGTGACCTTGCCGGTCGAGGTCTTGATGAAGTCGGCGCCCGCGAGCATCGCGATCTGGCTCGCCTTGCGGACCATGTCGTAGGTGCCGAGCTCGCCGGTCTCGAGGATGACCTTGAGGTGCGCGGGGCCGCAGGCCTCCTTGGTCGCGACGATCTCGTCGAAGACCTGGTTGTGCTCGCCCGAGAGCATCGCGCCGCGATCGATGACCATGTCGATCTCGTCGGCGCCGAACTCCACGGCGCGGCGCACGTCGGAGAGCTTGATGTCGAGCGGCGAGAGCCCGCTCGGGAAGGCCGTGGCCACGCTCGCGACCTTCACCGTGGAGCCCTCGAGCGCGCGCTTCGCGACCGGCACGAGGTTCGGGTAGACGCAGACCGCGGCGCAGGAGGGCACGTCGTCGCGCTCGTGCGGCCAGCGCGCCTTGTTGCACAGCGCGATCACCTTGCCGGCCGAGTCCTTGCCCTCGAGCGTCGTGAGATCGATCATCGACACCGAGAGCTTGAGCCCGGCGACCTTGGCCGCCTTCTTGATGCTGCGTTTGCCGAGCGCGGCGGCGCGCTCCTCCACGTAGACCTTGTCGACGGTGGGGGCGGCGAAGCTCGGGTAGGACTGGGCGGCCATCGCCGAGACGGTACCAGAAGCCGTGCGGGCTCGGGAGCGCGTCGAAAGGGTCGCGCTCCGGTGCGCAGCCGGGTCGACATCGGCGCGCGAGCGGGTCAGGCTCCGCCCTCGATGCGCGAACGGAGCGAGCGGATCGTCGTGAACGGCATGGGCCTCTGCCTGCACCGCTTCGAGCCGGACGACCCCACGCGGGTCGGCGGCGCCCGAGGCGAGCGACGCACGGTGCTGCTGCTCCACGGCTTCCTCGACGCCGGGTCGAGCTGGGACCTCGTGGCCGAGGGCCTCGTCGACGCGGGCTACGAGGTCGTGGCGCCGGACCTGCGTGGCTTCGGCGAGAGCGACGCAGTGCCGCCCGGCACCTACTACTACTTCCCGGACTACGTCGCCGACGTCGAGGGCATCGTCGAGCTGCTCGCGCCGAGCTGGCTCGCGGTCGTCGGGCACAGCATGGGCGGCGCGGTCGCCTCGCTCTACGCGGGCGCGCGCCCCGCCCGAGTGCAGCGCCTCGTGTGCATGGAGGGGCTCGGCCCGGTCGCCGATCGGCACGAGCACGCGATCGAGCGCGTGCGCGCCTGGCTCGACGGCCTCGCGAAGATCGAGCGCGAGCCGAGGCGCCTCGCGTCGATCGACGAGGCGATCAAGCGCCTCGGCGGGACGCACCCGCGCCTCCCGGCCGAGCTCTTGCGCTCGCGCGCCGAGCGCCTCGTGCGCCGCCACGACGACGGCACGCTCTCCTGGGCCTGGGACCCGTTGCACCGCACGCGCTCGCCGATCCCCTTCTTCCCTGCGAGCTTCGCCTCGGCGCTGCGCGCCGTGACGGCGCCCGTGCTCTTCGTCTCGGGCGGACCGACGGGCTGGCATCCCGAAGACGAAGCCGAGCGCCTCGCCGAGATCGCGAGGCTCGAGCGCTACGAGCTCCCGGACGCCGGCCACATGATGCACTGGACCGAGCCGGGCGCGGTCGCCGCGCGCCTCGCGAGCTTCTTCGACGGCGCCTGAGCCGTGGCCGCAGCGCGCGATCGGTGCTTTGATCCGCGGGTCGAATGGACCACGCGAAGTCGAGCGAACGAGCAGCGATGAGGTTGGGCAAGTCGGTCGCGCGCAGCGCGGGGCTCGCCGCGGAGCCCGGGCCGCGCAAGGCGAAGCCCGCACCGAAGGCGAAGCCCGCACCGAAGGCGAAGCACGCACCGAAGGTGAAGCCCGCACCGAAGGCGAAGCACGCACCGAAGGCGAAGCACGCACCGAAGGCGAAGCACGCCGTGAAGCCGCCGCCCGCCTACCCCGACGCGCTCATCGCCTTCATGATGAAGGACTGGGCGAAGAAGCCCCGCGCGAAGACGCCGCCCATCGAGCACCACGAGGCCTTCGCCAAGCGGCGTCGCGCGCTCTCGAGGCGCTTCCCGGGCGAGACGCTCGTGATCCCGACCGGTCACGAGAAGGTGCGCGCCAACGACACGCACTACCGCTTCCGCCCGGGCAGCGACTTCTTCTATCTCACCGGCAACCTCGAGCCGGACTGCGTGCTCGTGCTCGAGGCCAAGCCCCAGGGCGGGCACCGCCACGTGCTCTACGTGGAGCCCAACCCGGGCCGCAGCGACAAGACCTTCTTCACCGATCACCACAAGGGAGAGCTTTGGGTGGGGCCGCGCCTCGGGGTGCCCGAGAGCCGCGCGCGCTTCGGCGTGCACGCCTGCCGCCCGCTCGCCCAGCTCGCCGACGATCTCGCCGCCGCGCAGAAGGCCAAGGGGCGCGGCCGCGGGGCCAAGGTACGTGTCTTGCGTGGATTCTCGAGCCAGGTCGACGAGCGCGTGCGCGTGAACGCCCAGGGCGACGCGGAGCTCGCGAGCTTCCTCTCCGAGATGCGCCTCTTGAAGGACGAGCTCGAGATCCGCGAGCTCGTGAAGGTCATCGAGGCGACCAAGCGCGCCTTCGAGGATGTCATCCGCACCCTGCCCGGGGCGCGCACCGAGCGTGAGGTCGAGGGGGTCTTCAACCTGCGCGCGCGCGTCGAGGGCAACGACGCGGGCTACGGCACGATCGCCGCGACCGGCGCCAACGCCTGCATCCTTCATTGGACGCGCAACGATGCGGAGATCCGCCAGAAGGACCTGCTCCTGCTCGACGCGGGCATCGAGGGCCACCAGCTCTACACCGCCGACATCACGCGCACGCTGCCGATCTCGGGCAAGTTCTCGAAGGAGCAGCGCGAGGTCTACGATCTGGTGCGCGCCGCCCACCAGGCCGCGCTCGAGGCGGTGAAGCCGGGCAACGACTTCATGGAGCCGAACCGTGCGGCGCAGCGTGTGCTCGCCGAGGGCCTCGAGCGCATGGGCATCCTCGAGAGCGCCGAGGAGGCGCTCGCGCCCGATCGCCAGCTGCAGAAGCGCTACACGCTGCACGGCACGAGCCACATGCTCGGCATCGACGTGCACGACTGCGCCAAGGCGAGGCAGGAGGTCTACCGCTACGGCAAGCTCAGGCCCGGCATGGTGCTCACGATCGAGCCCGGGCTCTATTTCCAGCCCGACGATCTCACGGTGCCCGCGAAGTACCGCGGCATCGGCGTGCGCATCGAAGACGACGTGCTCGTCACCAAGGCGGGCATGAAGAACCTCTCCCAGAGCATCCCGCGCGACTCGGCCGACGTGGAGCGGTGGATGCGCGGGATCTGGAGCAAGGCGCCGAAGCGAGCGCGCTGAAGGCGCGAGGCGCCCCTGCCGTCAGCGCCGACGTCGGCGAGCCGCCGCGCGATGGCCCCCATCTGGGGGCGCTTCCCGCGATCGCGGTCGCCGCCGCACCCGAACACCGCGATCACCCGGCCGTCGCCGGCGAAGCCGCGCACCGCGGTGAGCACGG
>CALKVW010000156.1 GCA_938004785.1 uncultured Polyangiaceae bacterium | reverse complement strand
CGGGGATGAGCCAGCGGATCGCGCCGACCGAGCCGGCGATCATGAGCAGCCCCGCGATGATGGTGCCGCGGTTGAGCGCGGCCTGGGGGTCGCCGCCCTCGCTGGTCTTCACGAAGAAGGCGCCGAGGATCGACGCGAGGACGCCGATGACCGCGATGACGAGCGGCAGGTAGACCGCGCCCATTCCGCCGCCCGCCGCGAGCTTCTCGATGCCGGCGTACCACGCGACGCCGAGCACCATGCTGCTCAGGATCGCGCCGACGTAGGACTCGAAGAGGTCGGCGCCCATGCCGGCCACGTCGCCGACGTTGTCACCGACGTTGTCGGCGATGGTCGCGGGGTTCAGCGGATGATCCTCGGGGATGCCGCTCTCCACCTTGCCGACGTCGGCGGCCTTCGTGTAGATGCCACCGCCCACGCGCGCGAAGAGCGCGATCGACGAGGCGCCCAGCGAGAAGCCCGAGAGCAGGTTGAGCACACGCAGCATCGCCTGCTGCTCGCTCGCCGCCGCCGGGTACATCGTGTTGAGCACCACGAAGAGCACGCCCATGCCGAGCAGGCCGAGCCCGACGACCAGCATGCCCATGACCGAGCCGCCTGCGAAGGCGATCGCGAGCGCGGGGTTGAGGCCGCTCGTCGCGGCCACGGCGGTCCGCGTATTCGCCTGCGTCGCCACCTTCATGCCGAACCATCCGGCCGCACCGGAGCAGGCCGCGCCGACGACGAAGGACAGCGCGATGAACGGGCCGGAGTCCGCGAGGTTCGCGTTGGCTGCGCCCAGCAGCACGGCGGCGGCGAGCACGAAGATGCCGAGCACCTTGTACTCGCGGCGGAGGAACGCCATCGCTCCGTCGGAGATCCAGGTGCCGAGCATCTTGACTCGGTCACTCCCTCCGTCTTGGCGCCCGACCCAGGCCGCGCGTGTGAATGCGTAGACGAGCGCGACCAGACCGGCCGCGATCGGTGCGTAGGAGAAGATGGCGGGGTTCATCGCGCGGCTACATAACACGATTGCCCCCGAAGACTAGAGTCCGCGGGGGCAATCGACTTCGGAGCCAGGGCCGCTCCGGAACGGGTGCTCGGAGCCCGAGGGGCGCTCCGGCTCGAGCTCGGGACCCAGGAAAGGGCTCCGAGCTCGCGAGGGCTCACTCCTCGTTTACTGCAGGCATGGGCTCTTCGATGCGCGGGCGCACCGGGTCGCGCATCTGCTGGACCGGCACGCCGTCCACCACGAGGCTGAGCTTCTTGTAGGCCGGCAGACCCGTCCCTGCGGGGATGAGTCGACCCATGATGACGTTCTCCTTCAAGCCGCGAAGATCGTCGACCTTGCCCTGGATGGCGGCCTCGGTGAGCACCTTGGTCGTCTCCTGGAAGGACGATGCGCTGATGAAGGAGTCGGTCGAGAGCGAGGCCTTCGTGATGCCGAGCAAGAGGGCCTCGGCCACGGCGGGCTTGCCACCTCGCGCGAGCACCTTCTCGTTCTCCTTCTCGAAGACGTGCTTCTCGACCTGCTCGTCGACGAGGAAGCTCGTGTCGTTGACCTCCTTCACGCGGACGCGTCGGAGCATCTGACGGACGATGACCTCGATGTGCTTGTCGTTGATGGCGACGCCCTGCAGCCGGTAGACCTGCTGGATCTCGTTCACCAACCACGCGGCGAGCTCGCGCTCACCCTTCACGCGGAGGATGTCGTGCGGGTTCGGCGGGCCGTCCTGGAGGGGATCGCCGGCGCGGACGCGATCGCCCGGCTGCACCTGCACGTGCTTGCCCTTCGGCACGAGGTACTCGCGCGTCTGGTCCATCTGCGGCGCACCCGAGGGATCGAGCGGGGTGATGAGCACCTTGCGCTTGCCCTTCGTGTCCTTGCCGAAGCTCACCATGCCGTCGATCTCGGTGATGATGGCGTGGTCCTTCGGCTTGCGTGCTTCGAAGAGCTCGGCGACGCGCGGCAGACCGCCCGTGATGTCCTGCACCTTCGTCGCGTCACGCGGCATCTTCGAGAGGATGTCGCCTGCCTCGATGAGATCGCCTTCCTGCGCGACGATGTGGGCGCCGACGGGAAGGAGATAACGCGCGTCGAGGTGTCCGCCCGGGAGCTTGAGGGTCTCGCCGGTCACGGGGTCCTTCAGGGTGATGCGCGGGCGGAGATCGGCGGCCTTCGACTCGATGACCACCTTGCGCGACAGGCCGGTGACCTCGTCGAGCTTCTCCTGCACGGTGACGCCGTCCTCGAGGTCGCCGTACTTCACGATGCCGGTGACCTCGGTCATGATCGGCGTCGCGAACTGGTCCCACTCGGCGAGCAGGTCGCCGGGCTTGCACTTGTCGCCGTCGTTCTTCTTGAGCACGGCGCCGTAGACGATGCGCGCGTGCTCTCGCTCGCGCCCGGTGTCGTCGACGACGACGAGCTCGCCGTGGCGGTTCATCACCACCAGCGTGCCGTCCTTCTTCTTCTGGACGGTCGCGCGACGGAGTCGCACGGTGCCCTCGGTGCGGGCCTCGAGGAAGCTCGCCTCGACCTTGCCACGGGCAGCGGCGCCGCCGATGTGGAAGGTGCGCATCGTGAGCTGCGTGCCGGGCTCGCCGATCGACTGAGCGGCGATGATGCCCACCGACTCACCGATGTTGACGCGGTAGCCTCGCGCGAGGTCGCGGCCGTAGCAGAGCGCGCACACGCCGCGGAGCGACTCGCAGGTGAGCACCGAGCGGATCATCACCTCCTCGATGCCCGCGTCCTCGATGTGCTTGACCTCGGCCTCACCGAACTCGGTGTTGGCCGCGATGAGCACCTCGCCCGTGAGCGGATCGATCACGTCCTCGAGCGCCACGCGGCCGAGGATGCGATCGCCGAGCGGCTGGATGACCTCGCCGGCCTCCTCGAGCTTGGTGACGCGGATGCCGTTGAGCGTACCGCAGTCGTTGTCGCCGATGACCGCGTCCTGGGCGACGTCGACGAGACGACGCGTGAGATAGCCGGAGTTGGCCGTCTTGAGCGCCGTATCGGCGAGACCCTTTCGGGCGCCGTGCGTGGAGATGAAGTACTGGAGCACCGTGAGACCTTCACGGAAGTTCGCCGTGATGGGCTGCTCGATGATCTCGCCGGAGGGCTTGGCCATGAGGCCGCGCATGGCGGCCAGCTGCCGGATCTGCTGCGTGGAGCCACGCGCGCCGGAGTCGGCCATGATGTAGATGGGGTTGAAGCTCGGCTCCACCGCGGACACGCCCGTCTCCGGGTCGATCACGGTCTCGCTGCCGATGACCTGCATCATCTCCGTGGTGACGGAGTCGGCCACGCCGGCCCAGATGTCGACGATCTTGTTGTAGCGCTCGCCGTCTGTGATGAGACCCTCTTGGTACTGCTCGATGACGCGCTCGACCTCGTCTTGCGCCTCCTTGAGCAGCCGCTGCTTGGCGTCCGGAATCACCATGTGATCCATGGCGACGCTGATTCCGGCGCGCATGGCGTGATCGAAGCCGAGCGTGCGCAGGCGGTCCGCGAGCAGGACCGTCTCCTTGTTGCGGTGCACGCGGTAGCAGACGTCGATCAGGTTCGTGAGGGCCTTCTTGTTCAGCGTCTTGTTGACGTGATCGAAGGAGACCTTCGGCGGCAGGACCTCGCTGATGAGCGCGCGGCCGACCGTGGTCTCGACCATCTTGCGCTGCGGGCGCCCATGCTGGTCGAGCACCGGCACGCCGTTCTCGTCGACGACGGGCACACGCACGCGCACACCCGCGTGGAGCGCGACCTCGCCGTTGTCGTAGGCCATGCGCACCTCCTCGACCGAGGAGAAGACGCCACGCAACGAGCCCGAGAGCCCCTTCTTGGCGTCGTGGTGCAGCGAGCCCGGCCGGTAGCAGCCCTTGGCGAACTTGCGCTCGCGGGTCGCGTAGTAGAGCCCGAGCACGATGTCCTGCGTCGGGTTGATGATCGGCTTGCCGCTCGCGGGCGAGAGGATGTTGTTCGTGCTCATCATGAGCACGCGCGCTTCCATCTGCGCCTCGACCGACAGCGGCACGTGCACGGCCATCTGATCGCCGTCGAAGTCGGCGTTGAAGGCAGCGCAGACCAGCGGGTGGAGCTGGATGGCCTTGCCCTCGATGAGCACCGGCTCGAAGGCCTGGATGCCGAGGCGGTGGAGCGTGGGGGCGCGGTTCAGCAGCACGGGGTGCTCGCTGATGACCTCCTCGAGGATGTCCCAGACCTCGGGACGCTCCTTCTCCACCATCTTCTTCGCAGACTTGATGGTGTTGACGTAGCCGCGCTCTTCGAGCTTGTTGTAGATGAACGGCTTGAAGAGCTCGACGGCCATCTTCTTCGGGAGGCCGCACTGGTGCAGGCGAAGCGTCGGGCCGACGACGATGACCGAGCGGCCCGAGTAGTCGACGCGCTTGCCGAGCAGGTTCTGACGGAAGCGGCCCTGCTTGCCCTTGAGCATGTCGCTGAGCGACTTGAGCGGGCGCTTGTTCGGGCCGGTGATCGTCTTGCCGCGACGGCCGTTGTCGAAGAGGGCGTCGACCGCCTCCTGGAGCATGCGCCGCTCGTTGCGGATGATGATCTCGGGCGCGTTCAGCTCGAGCAGCCGCTTGAGGCGGTTGTTGCGGTTGATGACGCGGCGGTAGAGATCGTTGAGATCGCTGGTCGCGAAGCGGCCGCCGTCGAGCGGCACGAGCGGACGCAGGTCGGGCGGCAGCACGGGGATGACCGTGAGCATCATCCACTCGGGGCGGTTGCCGCTCTCGCGGAAGGCCTCGAGCACCTTGAGGCGCTTGGCGAGCTTCTTCTTCTTCGCCTCGCTGGTGGCCTCGCGCATCTCGCCGCGGAGCAGCTCCGCGAGCGCGTGCACGTCGACCTGCTTGAGCATGTCGATGACGGCCTCGCCGCCCATGGCGGCCGAGAACTTGTCGTCGCCGTACTCGTCGAGCAGCTGGAGGTAGCGGTCCTCGCTGAGTAGATCACCGCGCGAGAGCCCGGTCTCCTTCGGATCGACGACGACGTAGGCCTCGCAGTAGAGGACCTTCTCCAGGTCCTTGAGCGACATGTCGAGGATCGCGCCGATGCGGCTCGGCAGGCTCTTGAGGAACCAGATGTGCGCGACCGGCGTCGCGAGCGAGATGTGGCCGAGGCGCTCGCGACGGACCTTGCTCTGGATGACCTCGACGCCGCACTTCTCGCACACGATGCCACGGTGCTTCATGCGCTTGTACTTGCCGCAGTTGCACTCGTAGTCCTTCACCGGCCCGAAGATCTTCGCGCAGAAGAGCCCGTCGCGCTCCGGCTTGAAGGTTCGGTAGTTGATGGTCTCGGGCTTCTTGACCTCACCGTGAGACCACTCGCGGATCTTCTCCGGGCTGGCGAGCGAGATGCGGATTGCGCTGAACGACAGCGGGTCCTTGGGCTTCTCGAAGAAGCTGAAGATGTCACGCATGGCTCACTCCTCCTCGGCGGCGGCCGCCGCGGCGCCCGTCTCGACGAGCTCGACGTTCAGACACAATGCCTGGAGCTCCTTGATGAGAACGTTGAAGCTCTCCGGTAGCCCCGCTTCCAGGGTGTAGTCACCCTTCACGATCGCTTCGTACATGCGCGTGCGGCCCATGACGTCGTCGCTCTTGACGGTGAGGAACTCCTGCAGCGCGTGCGCGGCGCCGTAGGCCTCCATCGCCCAGACTTCCATCTCTCCGAGTCGCTGTCCGCCGAACTGCGCCTTTCCACCGAGCGGCTGCTGGGTGACGAGCGAGTACGGGCCGATCGAGCGCGCGTGGATCTTGTCGTCGACGAGGTGGTGGAGCTTCAGCATGTACATGATGCCCACCGTGACGTCCTGATCGAAGGCCTCGCCCGTGCGGCCGTCGAAGAGGACCGTCTGGCCGCTCTTCGGCAGGTTCGCCAGCTCGAGCGCGCCCTTGATGTCGGCCTCGTGCGCGCCGTCGAAGACGGGCGAACCGAGGAAGACGCCTCGGTCGACCTTCTTCACGAAGCGCCTGAGGTCGTCGTCGGTCATCTTGTCGATGGTCGGCGCGATCGCCTGGTCGCCCGCGTAGATCGCCTTGATCTTCGACTTGATGTCCGCGAAGGCCTGCTTCTCCTCGACCATGCGCTGCAGCTGCATGCCGAGCTCGCGGGCGCCCCAGCCGAGGTGGACCTCGAGGATTTGCCCGACGTTCATGCGGCTCGGCACGCCGAGCGGGTTCAGTACGATGTCGACCGGCGAGCCGTCGGCCATGTAGGGCATGTCCTCTTCCGCCATGATGCGGGAGACGACACCCTTGTTGCCGTGACGGCCGGCCATCTTGTCGCCGACCTGCAGCTTGCGCTTGATGGCGATGTAGACCTTCA
>CALKVW010000155.1 GCA_938004785.1 uncultured Polyangiaceae bacterium | reverse complement strand
GGGCCGAGGCGGCGTTCGCCGCGACGGCGACGTCGGCGTCGAGGAGCAGCGGCTCGAGAAGCGCGGCGGCCGAGGCCGAGCCGGCCTCACCGAGCGACCAGGCCGCGTTGGCGCGCACGCCGGCGTCGACGTCGCGAGCGAGCCGAGCGAGCGCGCGCTCGGCGGCGGGGCCGTGGCCCGCGAGCGCCTCGGCCAGCTTGCGGCGGTCGTCGAGATCGCCGGACCCGAGGCGCTCGAGCTCGGCGAGCGCGCGGGCCGTGGGCATGCGGCCGAGCCCCTCGACGAGCGCGTCACGCGAGAGCAGTGAGGTGCGGAGGAGCGCCGCCGCCACCCGCGCGGCGAGCGCCTCGTCGCGCGACCGAGCGAGCAGGCCCGACAGCGCCACGCCGAGCGCGCCACGATCGACCTCGGCGGCGCGCTCGAGTCGGTCGAGCACGCTCGACGCGAGCTTCGGATCACCCACCCGACCGAGCGCGAGCGCGGCCTCCGCGCGCACGTCGCCGCGCTCGTCTTCGAGCGCGTGCAGCAGCGCGGCGTCGACGAGCGACGAGCTCTGGCTGAGCTCCGACAGCGCGCGGAGCGCCGCGAGGCGGAGCGGCGCGCTGCGCGACGAGAGCAGGCCGACGAGCACCCCCGACGCGCGCGGCGAGCCGGGGCGACCGAGCAGCTCGACGAGCGCGATACGCTCGCCCAGCGCGAGCTCCGGCTCCGCGAGCGCGTCGCTCACCGGCTCCACGGCGCGGCCGTCGGCGCGCGCTGGCTCGAGCAGCGCCGACGCGGCCGTGATGGCAGCGCGTCGGATCTCCGGCGAGGGCGAGTCGATGAGCTCGAGCGCAGCCGGCAGCGCAGAGGGATCGCGCAGCACCGAGATGGCCTCGAGCGCCTCGAGCGGCGGCACCAGGCCCGCGCGCAGGACGGCGACGATCTTCGGCGCCGCGCGCGCATCGCCGATGCGAGCGAGCGCCTGCACCGCCGACGAGGCCGCGCGGCCCGCCGGCGCGCGCCCGAGAAAATCGAGCAGCGGCGCCACGGCGGGCGCGCCGACCGAGACGAGCGCGTCACGCGCAGGCGTCCTGCGTGCGTCGGGGCGATCGCCCTCGAGCGCGTCGATGACGAAGCCGAGCGCGCGCGCGGAGCCGATGCGAGCGAGCGCGCCGAGCGCAGCGCGGCGGAGCGCCTCGCGCCCTTCGGTGCTGGGCGGCGCTCCGCGCGCGGCTTCGGTGGGCTCGCGGCCGCCGAGCAGCGAGGCGAGCGCGAGCGTCGCTTCATCGGAGCCGAGCTGGCCGAGCGAGGTCGCCGCGTCGACGCGCACCTCGAGCGCGGGGTCTTCGAGGGCGAGCACGAGCGCGCTCGTGGCGCGAGGATCGCCGAGCTCTCCGAGCGCACGCACCACCTGCCTCCGGACCTCGACGGCGCTGTCCTGGACCCGACCGAGCAAGGGCAGCGCGGCGCGCCGATCACCGAGGCGCGCGAGCGCACGCACGACCTCGAAGCGCACCTCGGGCGCGGTGTCGTCGAGGTGCCCGAGCAGGAGCGAGCTCAGCTCCGGCGCGCCGCCGCCGCCGATCGCGCGCGCTGCCGAGGCCCGCACGACCACTGCGGGATCGGAGAGCACGCGCCCGAGCGCCGTCACCGCGCGCTCGGAGGGCGCCGCGCGGATGAGCTCACAGGCGGCGAAGCGGACCCGCGGATCGGGATCGCTGAGCCAGCCCAGCACGCGGTCGGCCGCGCCCTCGAGCGCGTGCGTCGCGGCCACACGCGCGACCAGGATGCGCACCTCGGTGTCCTCGTCGGCGAGCGCTCGCAGCGCCAGCGGCTCCGCGAGGGAGCGAGGCAGCTTGGCGAGCTCGGCGGCCGAGCTGCGGCGCACCGAGGGGTCCGGCGACGCGAGCCCTCGCTCGACGGCCTCGGGCACACTCGGCCACACGACCGCGTGTGCCGCGCTCGGCTCGGCCACGAGCGCGAGCCCGGCGACGGCGAGCACCAGGGCCCGCGCTGCGAAGGCTCGCAGCGGGCGCGTCCGCCGTTGGCTGGGCGAAGAGGCCATGTCGCCCGGAGGCTACCACGCAGGAATGGGCCCAGCCCGGGTGGCGTTCGGCCGACATGCGCACACGCCTCGCTCTCCGCGGACTCGCTGGCCTCCTCGTGTCGTCGTTCGCAGGAGGGCTCGGCTGCAGCGGGGAGGGCCCGACGGCGGGTCGACCGATGGCCTACTCGCGTGCGACGGCCGAGGCCCCCGCGCCCGTCGCCGCGAGCGCCGAGGCGAGCACGCAGGCGCCGCCCTCCCCCTCTGCGAGCGCACCGAGCCGCGGGCTCGCCGAGCAGAAGCGCTTCCGCGCGCTCGTCACCGAGCTGTCGGAGCAGTCGGCGTACTTCTTCTCGAACAACCTCATCTCCAACGAGACCAGCTACCTGCAGATCGCCGACGAGCTCGCCGAGCGCGCGAGCCCGGAGGCCGCCTACGTCGGCGTCGGGCCCGAGCAGAACTTCAGCTACATCGCGCTCACGCGCCCGAGCGTGGCCTTCGTCGTCGACATCCGGCGCGACAACCAGCTCCTCTTGCTGCTGCACCGAGCCGCCTTCGAAGAGGCGTCTTCGCGCGCGCACTACCTCTCGCTCTTGCTCGGGCGCGAGCACGCGCCGGACCAGGCCGAGGCCCCGGGCGCGCGGATCGACGCCGTGATCGACGCGGCGCTCGCCGGCCGGGCCGACGAAGCGAGCTTCGAGGCAGCCCACGCGAAGCTGCGAGCGCGCATCGAGGGCTACGAGCTCGGCTCGAGCGCCGCCGACGCCGAGACCCTGCGCAAACAGCACCGCGCCTTCTACGAGGCCCAGCTCTCGCTTCGTTTCGAGCTGCACCACCAGAACGGCCGCCGCTATCCCACCTTCGCGGAGCTGCTCCGCACGCGCAGCCCCTCGGGGAGGCACGGCTCCTACCTCGACACCCTGGAGGGCTTCCTCGTGGTGCAGGATCTCCAGCGGCGCGGTCGCGTCGTCCCGCTCGTGGGCGACTTCGCAGGCGACGGCGCGCTCCGGCAGCTCGGCGCGCACCTGCGCAGCGAAGGCGTCGAGGTCGGGACCTTCTACGTCTCGAACGTGGAGCAGTACCTGCTCGACCGCGACAAGTGGGCCCGTTGGCTGCGCAACGTCGACGCGCTGCCGCAGCGCAGCGACGCGGTCTTCGTCCGAGCCTACCTGGATCAAGGCGCGCGCCACCCGGCACAGCTGCCGGGCCATCGCACCGCCACGGTGCTCGTGCCCATGAGCGAGCTCAGCGCGCGCTTCGGGCAGCGCCCCGCCCCCAGCCTGCTCGCGCTTTCCACCGAGGGCATGGCAGCGCCCCGGCCCCGCTGAGGGCGTCAGGGGCCAGCTTGTCCCTTCTCACCCCACCGTGGCGCTTTGCCACGTCACACAGCTGCGCTGGCTCGGATGCGTGAACCGCAGAAGGAGCACACGGCGACACCGCACACGAGGCGGTCCACACGCACGCGACACCGCAGATCGCCTCTGCTTGCCCTTCACTCGGCGAGCCCGCCACCGGTCGAGGCTGCGGCGTCGCCGTTCCCAGCCCAGCGCGGGCGGCCTGGGCCCACGTGTAGGTACTCGGTTGTCCACAGTTTATCCCACTGGCCCGGTTCCTGCTTCGAGCCTCCCACCGCGAGACGCCAAACCGCCCGCGTCGCACGACGCGCACGGGCAGGATGGAAGCGAAGCGCGGCTCACTCGGGGGGAACGACCATGACGAACACGCAGCGAGCTGGGCTCGGCGGCCAGGACTCCATCGCGCCTGCAGCGATGCCGACCGAAGGAGGGCTCGGAGCGGCCGCGTTCCTCGAGCGCGACCACCCGAGAGACACCCACGTGGACATCGACATCGAGGCCGAGTTCGAGCTGGAGCTCGGCACGTGGCTCGCGTCGGCCGACGTGGTGGAAGAGCTCGACGCGATCGACGTCGTCGACGACGGCATCGACATCGAGCTGGACGACGACGCCGCGGCGCAGACACGGGCAGTTCGAGAGGCAGGGGGTGGGCCGTGAGGCACGAGCTCGTCCGCGAGCACGGAGCGCATGGTGTCGTCGAACACGAGCACGGAAAGGAGCGATCGATGAGCGAAGGAAGCCACCGCGAGACGACGGCCCAGACGGGCTTCGAGGAGCGCCCGGCTTGGTGGACACCACAGCTGGAGGCCGGCTGGGACTGCCTGCAGAAGCTCACCAACGAGGCGTGGGAGCAGCGCTCGCCCCCGTCGCTCGCGATGCGAAAGGCCCTGGTCGAGGAGGCCATGGCTTTCGGCTACTGGGCGCGTCGCACCTACCCCCAGTCCCAGGCCTGGAACCCGCTCATCGCCGCGAGGCTCGAGAGCGCCTGGGCGGCGGGGCATGGCGAGGAGCAACCCTGGCGCCAGGTCGCCGAGGCGGTGCGCCACGGTTGGAAGCGCGGCGCGCCGCGGCCTCCGATCAGCACGCCGATGAAGAAGGCGAAGCCACGCGGAGCCCAAGCGATCGAGGCTCTCGGGGTCTCGGGTCCGAGGTCGATCGCCCGCTGAGGCCGGCCCTTGCCGACGCCGGTAGGCCTCGAGCGCGCTCGGCCCACGTCGCGGACGCTCCGCGAGTCCGGGCGCCGACCCCGAGGGCCCGCGATCTCAGACGCCGCGTGGCGGCGCGTAGAAGTCGACGACGGGGATCGGCGGCGCGAGGCGCACCCGCACGCGCTCGCGCTCGCCTTGGATGTCGCCACCGATCTGGAAGCTCGTGGGTGGATCCATCTCGATCTCGACGTCGTCCACGTAGTAGTCGAAGAGGCGCTCCGGATCGGCGTAGGTGCCCCGCCAGATGTCGGGGAAGTTGCGCACGAAGGGCACGGTGGCGACCGTCGAGATGCGCAGCTGGGCGCGGTCGCCTCGCTCTCCCGCGAACGGGAACATGCGGAAGCCGAAGCCGTAGTAGGGGATCGTCGACACCGCCGCGATCGTCGCCGGGCCCTCGTACACGACGCCGCCCGCTGCGATCGGCGCACCCACGGCCTCTCCGTTCTTGCCGATGCGCCGCACCTCACTGCCGCGGTTGATCACGCGGCAGTGCGGCGTCGGCTTGAACAGGTACTGGGGCAGCGTGCGGGTGAGCGCGGCCACCGTGTACGAGAGCATGCCCGGCGCGTACTTGCGGAGCGGTCCACGCGCGAGCATCTGCTTGGTGGCGCCGTAGTCGCGCAGCACGTTCGCATCGACGCCGAAGCCGCAGAACGGCGAGAGCACGCCCTCGACCTCGACGAGCGGCAGCGGGCGGCTGCCCGCGTCGGCTCGCAGCCTCGCGATATCGGCCGACAAGGCCCGCGCGCCGCGTGGGCCCGCGGCCGTGGGGCTCGCGCCCACGACCCACGCGAGCGAGTTGCCCGTACCCAGCCGCAAGAGCCCGAAGCGCGGCAGCGGGACCTCCCGGCGCTCGGCTTCGCGCACGACCGAGGTCACGACCGTCGTGAAGGTCCCGTCCCCGCCGCCCGTGAGGATCGTGCCGTAGCCCCGGTCGAGCAGGCTCTTGGCGATCTCACCGGCGTCCTCGATGCGCTTGGAGACGTAGAGATCGCCTCCGTCGAGGATCTGGTCGAGCGTGCCGATGACCTCGTCGCTCACGCTCTTCGCGTTGCCGTTGACGACGACGGCGATGCGCCCGACGGGCGGACGCACGGAGAGGGGAGGCTCGTCGCGCGGGGATTCTCCTCGGTCGTGGGCGTCGCTGGGCATGGGCTCTCGTCAGCCTAGCCGACAATTGCGAGGGATACGCACCGCATACACTGGACGAGAGGGGGCAAAATTTGCTAAGGCGGGCGGCGAGGGTGTTCGTCCACCGAGCCCTCGAGCCGACGGGGTGAGGCCACCGAGCGAATCGGGCGGCCGACAGGAGCACGATGTCCAAGGCGAAGACTGCGAAGGACGGGAAGAAGGCCGCCGCCAAGGCGAGCTCCAAGGCTCCCGCCAAGAAGGCGCCGGCAGCTGCCGGCAAGTCGAAGGCCGCGCCGGCAAAGCCGGCCAAGTCCGCAGGCGGCAAGCTGCCCGGCGGGAAGGCTGCTTCGGCGAAGGGAGCCACGGGGGCGCGTCCGGGCTCGAAGATCGAGCCGGACGGCTTCGAAGCACCGAAGATCATCGACGACGGCAAGCCCGGTTCGGCCGCGCTGAACCCGAAGCGCAAGCTGGGCCTGCGAGGCGCGGCGCCTTGGGCGGCGCGCCACGCCGCGAAGCACGCCGCGGAGGCTCGTGCCCGGGCGGCCGAGCCCGCCCCGCCCGGCAGCGCGCGCGCCACGATCCGCACGCCGCAAGGCGCCGAGGAGATCAAGGCGAAGATCGCCGAGCTGCACAACCTCACGCAGAAGATCCGCACGCTGCGCAAGCGGCTCGACAAGGGCTTCTACGAGATCGGCCAGGTCCTCGCGGAGATCCAGCAGCGCGAGCTCTTCCAGGCGAAGGGCTTCGGCAACTTCGAGAGCTTCCTCGAGCGCGAGATCGACCTCGGCAAGCTGACCGCGCTCAAGCTCATGAAGGTCCCGACGATCTTCCAGCGTGAGTCGGCGCTCGACTTCGGCATGGACCGCGTCTTCGCCGCGATCAGCGCGCTCGAGGGTGAGCTCATCCCGAAGGCGATCCCGTCGGCCCCGGGCTCGAAGCCCGGCCTCCCGCTGAAGCCGCCCTCGCGCCTCGTCGGCTGAAGCGTCGACGGCCCCGGGCGACGACGGCCCAGCGCTCGCCCCAGCCCTCGACCTCGGTCGGGCGCTGGGGTGTCCTGCTTCGCGGTGTCCGGCGACTCGACGCGGCCCGGCCGCGGACCTAAGCCCGCCGCCATGGCTCGAGACCTCGTCTTGCTCGTCGGTCACGGCGCTCCCCCGCGCGATCTGTCGCCCGCGCTCGTCGCCAGGCTCAAGCAGCTCGAGGGAGAGCGACGACGGCACGGCACCCCGATGGGCGAGGAGGAGCACGCGCTCGACGAGCGGCTGCGCCAGCACCCTCGCACAGCAGAGAACGACCCGTATTTCCAGGGCTTGTCGAGGCTCGCTGAGGCCCTCAGGCCCCTGCTCGGGGGCGTGGAGCTCCGGCTCGCGTTCAACGAGTTCTGCGCGCCGAGCCTCGACCAGGCCATCGACCACGCGGTGGTCGACGGCGCGGAGCAGATCTGGGTCGTCTCGAGCATGTGGACCCAGGGCGGCGTGCACGCCGAGGAGGAGATCCCCGAGACGATCGAGGCCGCGCGTCGGCGCCACCCCCAGCTGAGGATCACCTACGCCTGGCCCTTCGACGCGGCCGAGGTCGCGCGCTTCCTGGCGGAGCACCTGCGCGCGCAGGGTCTGCCCTCGCATGGAGCGGGCTCGAGCTGAAGTCCGGAGCGCTCGGGCCTGCCCGAGCAGAGGTCGAGGATCGACGCGCGCGCCGCCTCAGCTCGGGCGCGCCGCCGACTCCGGGCTCGGAGCGCAAGGGAGCCGTACGACGGCGGTCGTGCCCTCGCCAGGCGTAGACGCGAGGCTCACGCGCCCACCGTGCTGGTCGACGATGCGCCTCACGATCGCGAGACCGAGCCCCGTGCCGGCCGGCTTCGTGGTGAAGAAGGGATCGAAGACCTCGGCGAGGATGCGTGGGTCGATGCCCTTGCCGGTGTCGGCGACGCGCAGCACCACGTCGTCGGCTTCGACCCCGAGGCGAAGGTCGAGTCGCCCTCCTTCGGGCATCGCGTCGAGCGCGTTCACGACGAGGTTGAGCACGACCTGCTTGAGCTTCGCCTGATCGCCGACCACACGCGCCCCGCTCTCGAGGTGCTGCTCGATCTGCACCCCCGAGCGCTTCGTGGCCTGGGACTCGAGCTCCACGACCTCGGCGATCACACGACCGAGCTCGAGCGCCTCGTGCTCGGGAGGGCGAGGCCGGGCGAGCTCGAGGAATTCGGTGAGCAGGCGCTCGAGGCGACGGATCTCGCTCTCCACGACGTGGACCCGGCGGCGCATCGGCTCCCTCGCCTCGCTCTGCTCGAGTCGCTCGATGCCCCTGGCGAGCAGGTGCAGCTCGAGGACCGCCGCGTTGAGCGGGTTGCGGATCTCGTGTGCGAGGCCGAGCGCGAGCGGCGCCATCGCGTTGAGCGCCTCGGCGCTCGCTGCCCTGCGCTCGAGCGCACGGCGCGCGGTGACGTCGACCCCGATGCCGTAGACGTGGTCGATGCCCCCAGCGCCCGACTCGCGCGCCCCAGAGAGGTGCCACCGCACCCTGCGCACTGCGCCCTCCGCGTCGGGCATGCCGATCTCGAGCTCCTGGACGGCTTCACCGTCGAGCACGCTCGCCAGCGCAGACTCGAAGCGCCGGGCGTCGACGGCGTCGACCCACGAGGCCACGAAGGGCTTGCCGACCGCCCAGGCCGGGTCGACTCCGAGCAGCTCGGCGAGCTTGGGGTTGAAGAAGGCCACCGAGCCTCCCGGGCGCAGACCGACCACGAGCACGTCGGCCGCGTTCACGAGCGCGTGGTAGCGACGCTCGTAGACCTCCCGCTCACGACGCAGCGCCGCTTTCTCGAGCGCCTGCGCCACCGTCTTGACGAGCTGCTCGGGCCGGAAGGACTTGAGCACGAAGCCGCAGGCGCCGGCGTGCAAGGCTTCGATCACGCTCTCCACCGAGGCGTTGCCGGTGAGCAGCACGACCTCGCAGCGCGGGCAGGCCTGCTTGAGCGGTGCGATGAGCTCGAGCCCGGAGGCGTCCGGCAGGCGCACGTCGACGAGCACGACGTCGAAGCACTGCGCGCCGGCCAAGGGCAAGCCGGTCGCGGCGTCGCCTGCGACGGTCACCTTCACGCCGAGCTCGCGGGTCAGGATCTCGCTGACGTCGGCCGCGAGATCGGAGTGGTCGTCGAGGAGCAGCACGCGGCCGGGCACGGGTCCCATGTGGTGCCGAGACGAGCCGCCGTCGAGCCCCCCCCGCGCTCCCGAACGCGGGCCGGAGCGCCCCGGGCCTCGCGCCCGCGTGCAGGGGAAGCTCGGCCCCCCCCCCC
>CALKVW010000154.1 GCA_938004785.1 uncultured Polyangiaceae bacterium | reverse complement strand
GAAGTGCGCGCGCGTGGTCGGCGACGTGCTCGGCAAGTACCACCCGCACGGCGACAGCGCGGTCTACGACGCGCTGGTGCGCATGGCGCAGGGCTTCAGCCTCCGCTACCCGCTCATCGACGGCCAGGGCAACTTCGGCAGCGTCGACGGCGACTCGGCCGCCGCCATGCGTTACACGGAGAGCCGCCTCTCGCGCATCGCGACCGAGCTGCTCGAGGACCTCGACAAGGAGACGGTCGACTTCTCGCCGAACTACGACGAGACCGAGGTCGAGCCGCGCGTCCTGCCGGCGAAGTTCCCCAACCTGCTCGTCAACGGCTCGGGTGGCATCGCCGTCGGCATGGCGACGAACATCCCGCCGCACAACCTCGGCGAGATCGTCGACGCGACGATCGCGGTCATCAAGAACCCGGCCGTGTCGGTCGACGAGCTGCTCGAGCTCGTGCCCGGCCCGGACTTCCCCACCGGCGGCCTCATCTACGGCCGGCTCGGCATCGAGCAGGCCTACCGCACCGGCCGCGGCGCGATCGTCATGCGAGGCCGCTCGCACGTCGAGAAGATGAACAAGGGGGATCGCGAGCAGATCATCATCACCGAGATCCCCTACCAGGTGAACAAGGCTCGCCTGGTCCAGAAGATCGCCGAGTGCATCCGCGACAAGAAGATCGAGGGCATCGGCGAGGTGCGCGACGAGAGCGACCGCGAGGGCATGCGCATCGTGCTCGAGCTGAAGAAGGACGTCTTCCCCCAGGTCGTCCTCAACCAGCTCTACCGGCTGACCGATCTCCAGAGCACCTTCGGCGTCATCAACCTCAGCATCGCGGGCGGTCGCCCGGCGATCCTCGATCTCAAGCAGACGCTCGAGCACTTCGTCGAGCACCGCCGCGAGGTCGTCACGCGCAGGTCGCGTTACGAGCTCCGCCAGGCCGAGGCCCAGCTCGAGCTCGTCGAGGGCCTGGGCGTCGCGACGAGCGACATCGATCGCGTCGTCGAGACGATCCGCAAGAGCAAGGATCCGGAGGAGGCGCGCAAGAACCTCATGGCGCTGCCGCTGCGTGGCCTCGGCGCGCTGCTCGAGCGCGCCGGCCGCCCCGCCGAGGAGGTCGCCGCAGCCGAGGCGCGCGGCGACTACTTCCTCTCGGAGCGACAGGCGAAGGCCATCCTCGACATGCGTCTCGCCCGCCTCACGGGCCTCGAGCGTGACAAGCTCGCCGGCGAGTACGCCGCCCTGCTCGCGACGATCGAGCGCCTGCGCGCGATCCTCGCGAGCCCCGAGCTCCTGATGGCCGTCATCGTGTCGGAGCTCGAAGACGTGCGCGCTCGCTACGGCGACGCGCGGCGCACCGAGATCGTCCCGAACGAAGCCGAGATCGACCTCGAAGACCTGATCCAAGAAGAGGACATGGTCGTCACGATCTCGCACGGCGGCTTCCTCAAGCGCACGCCCGTGAGCGAGTACCGGTCCCAGCGCCGCGGCGGCAAGGGCAAGATCGGCATGGAGGCCCGCGACGAAGACTGGGTCAGCCAGCTCTTCGTGGCGTCGACGCACTCCTTCGTCTTCTTCTTCGCCGAGTCCGGCAAGGTCTTCGTGAAGAAGGTCTACGAGATCCCGCAGGCGCCCCGCACCGCCAAGGGCCGGGCCATCGTGAACTTCGTCGGCATGGAACCCGGCGAGAAGGTCGCGGCGATCACGCCCGTGCCCGGCTTCGATCCGGGCCCCTTCGTGGTGACCATCACCAAGAAGGGCCAGATCAAGAAGACCGAGCTCACCGAGTACGAGAACTACCGCGAGAAGGGCATCATCGGCGTGCGCATCGAGGAGGGCGATCAGCTCTTCGCCGCGGCCATCACCGACGGTACGCGAGAGCTGCTCATCGCGACCAAGTCCGGCATGTCGATCCGCTTCCCCGAGGATCAGGTGCGGCCCACGGGCCGGCCCACGATGGGCGTGAAGGGCATCGAGCTCGCCGACGACGACGAGGTCGTGGGGCTCGTGGCCGCACAAGGCGAAGACGACCGCATCCTCGCGGTGTGTCAGCGCGGCTACGGCAAGCAGACCGCGCTCGGCGAGTTCCGCCTCCAGAGCCGAGGCGGCAAGGGCGTCATCCTGATCGACGCCAGTGACCGCAACGGGCCGGTCGTGGGTGTGGGCATCGTGAGCCCCGAGCACGAGGTCATGCTCGTGACCGACCAGGGGCAGATGCTGCGCATCAAGGCGAGCGAGATCCGCGAGACGGGCCGCAACGCCCAGGGCGTGAAGCTCATGGATGTCGCCGAGGGAGAGCGCATCGTGGCGATCGAGGTGCTCGAGCCGCAGCCCGAGAGCCTCGAGACCGCGTCGAACCCGCCCCCCTCCTCGCCGGAGGGCTCCGACTCGTCGGAGGGCTCCGACTCGCCGGAGGGCACCGCAGGCGGCGACCCGCCCGCGGAAGCCTGAGCCGCACGCGGGCTACTCGACTGGCACGCGCGGGCCTCAGGGCTCGCGCGTCAGCCAGTCGCACAGTGTGTCGACGCCCTCGAGCACGCGCCCGCAGCGCGCGAGCAGGAAGGCCTCGTCGACGGGCTCGTCGCCGCGAGAGCGCAGCGCCGTCATGGCGCCTTCGCCGTCGAAGTCGACCAGCGACAAGCGGATCGTGAGCTCCTCCGGTGCGCGACCGAAGTCGGTGCCCGGCAGACAGGCGATCGACGCCTGCTCGAGCAGCGCGCGCGCGAGCGCGGGGCTGGTCTCGATGCCGCGCGAGAGCAGCGCCTCGCGGTGCTCCGCGAAGTCGGGCAGCACGTAGAAGCCCCCCTTCGGCGTCGCGACGCGGAGCCCCGCCTCGCGGAGTCGCTCGGTCGTCCAGCCCGCGAGCGCGCCCAAGATGCGCCGCGCGCGCGCGAGGTAGCCGTCGAGGCTCGCGCCGCCCGAGAAGGCGCGCACCGCCGCGTGCTGGATGGGCGCGCTCGTCGAGGTGAAAGTCTCGCTCGCCGCGACGGCCACCGCGTCGACGAGCCCGGCGAGCTCACGCGGCGCCGAGAGCACGCCGAGCCGCCAGCCGCCGGCTCCGCACCACTTGCTGAGCCCTCCCGCGACCAGCGTGCCCTCCGGATAGTGCCGCGCGATCGAGAAGTGCGAGTCGTCGAAGGAGAGCTCGCCGTAGATCTCGTCCGAGACGACGACGATGCGGTGCTTGCGCGCGACCTCCGCGAGCTCGGCGAGCTGGGTCGGGCCGAAGGTCGTACCGGTGGGGTTGTTCGGGTAGGTCAGCACGAGGAGCTTGGGCCTGTCCGGGCGAGCGCTCGCGGCGCGATCGAGGGTCTCGGGCTCGAGCAGCCAGTCGGCCTCGAAGCGCGTCGAAAGCAGCTCGAGCCTTCTGCCGGCGAGCCTGGCCTGCGGTGCGTAGGAGACCCACGCTGGCGTGGGCAGGAGGATGTCGGCGTCGGAGACGAGCTGCAGCAAGAAGAGCAGCTCCTTCGAGCCGGGCCCCACGACGATGTCGTCCGGTGAGAAGACGAGCCCCTGCCTGCGGCGATGGTACTCCGCGACGCGCTCGCGCAGCTCACGCAGGCCACGCACGGCGAGGTAGTCCTTGCGGAAGGCGTTGGCGCGCAGCGTCTCCACGACCTCGCTCGGCACCGGGAAGGGGCTCTGGCCGAGGCCGAACATGTAGACGTTGCGCCCTCCGGCCACGATCGCGCGAGCGCGCTCCTGCACGGCGAGCGTGGCAGAGGGCTCCATGCCACGCATCTCGTCGGTCAGCGCGAAGCGGGGCTGCACGCGCTGCGCGCTCACGCGGCCTCTCCATCGCCCGCACCCGTCGCGACGAGCAAGAGGTGCCGCTTCTTGCTGGCCTCACGCGCGAGCTTCTTCTGTTTGCGTACGAGCTCGGGGTCGAAGCAAAACCGCTTCTCGCCGAGCGCGGGCTCGAGCTGGTCGACCCAGGTCGCGCGGGGGTCGAAGCGCGCGAAGAAGGGCTGCCCCACCCACGAGGGATCGCGAGCCTGCAGATAGCGCAGCACGAAGGCCCGTTCGGCGCCGACCTCGACCACACCGTCGACGACCACCTTGCCCCAGGTGCTGCTCATCGAAGGCCCCCGCACCGTGCGCGCGAGCCCGGAGACCTTCGAGACCGCGCCCTGGAAGATGTCGACGGCGCGCGCGAGCGGGACCTCGAAGTAGCCGCGTGGCCCCGTGTCGCGCTCCACGAACATGTAGTACGGCACCGCCCCGAGCTGCACCTGGGTGCGCCACATCGTCGCCCAGACCGCGGCGTCGTCGTTGACGTGACGGATGAGCGGCGCCTGACAGCGCACCACCGCGCCCGTGGAGCGGATGCGCGTGAGCGCCGTGCGCACCGCGCCCGTCTCGAGCTCTCGGGGGTGGCTGAAGTGGGCCATGACGGCGAGGTGCTTGCCGGCGGCGACGACGCGCTCGAAGAGCCTGGCCAAGGAGTCCGCGTCGGCGTCGGTGGTGAAGCGATGGGGCCAGTACGCGGGCGCCTTCGTGCCGATGCGGATCGACGCGAGCTGGGGTAGCGCGAGCAGGGGCTCGATGTACCGCTCGAGCAAGGCGGTGCGCATGATCATCGGATCGCCGCCGGTGATGAGCACGTTGCTCACCTCGGGGTGCTCAAGGAGGTAGGCGACGAGCTCGTCGGCCTCGCGCGCCGCGAACTTGAGGTCCTCGAGACCGACGAACTGCGGCCATCGGAAGCAGTAGGTGCAGTAGGCGTGGCAGGTCTGCCCCTGCGCCGGGAAGAACAGCACCGTCTCCCGGTACTTGTGCTGCACACCCGCGAGCCGGGCGCCGCCGACGCTCGGCACGTTGAGCTCCATCTGACCCGCCGGGTGTGGGTTCATGCCGAGCTGGATCGCGCGGGCCTTGGCTCGCACCGCCCCGACCGGGGCGCCGCCCCTCACCAGCTCCCTGAGCGCGTCGAAGTCCTCGGGCGCGAGCATGTCGCGCTGAGGGAAGGTCAGCTGGAACATCGGATCGTCGGGGACCCGGCTCCAGTCGATGAGCTCCTCGAGCACGTAGTCGTTGACGCGGAACGGCAGGACCTCCGCGACGATCCGCATCTCCTCGCGCCGTTCGGGCGGAAGACCCTCGAGCTGAGGGATCGCATCGAAGCTCTTGCGGTCGTAGGCGCGGAACTTCCTGGGTCGAGCGAGCTGATCCATGGGGTCCTCCTCTCTCGGGCGCCGAGCGCGGCTCCGGCTCTGCTCACCACGAGCGCCCGAGCGACCTCGACACCGTCAGGGATCAGAGCCTAGGGCTACACTCGTTGCATGTCAAAGCGTTTCGGTGCAGCTCGAACGATCCGAGACAATCCGCCCCATCCGAGCGAGATCGCCACGGCCCGAGCGGGGCGATCCGCCACGCAGCCCGGAGTCGCCACCTCCCGCCCCGCTGGCGGGCTCGAGCTCGGCTCGGCGCGGCGCGCACGCCCCGCGGAGGCGCAGCCTCGGCCCGGGATTTCGCCGCTCCCCGCTCTTGCCCGAGCAAAACGCCGGGGCGATGTAATAGAGTCACGCCATGGCGACCCGAGCCGAGCAATTCAAAGCCGAAGTCGAACGTTCCAAGCCCAAGACCCCGAAGAAGGTGGCGAAGCCCAAGACCAAGCCTGCTCCCAAGAAAGTCGTCGACACGTCGGAGAAGGGCGTGAGCGCGACGGACAAGAAGGTCGGCGCTGGTGACACCGCCGAGCGCAACGTCAGCAAGCGCGCCAGCAAGAAGGCCTCGTACGACCTCGAGGGCTCCGAGACCGGCAAGCCCTCGCGCAAGTCGACCCGCAAGGCAGCGAACCGAGCGAAGCCCGCGAGCAACCTCGCGCGCCGCGCGACGCGCGAGACCTCCGCGCCGACCGCGCGCGCCAAGCGCGCCGCCGCTGCAGGCGCCGGCAAGAAGTCGACCGCCGCGAAGAAGGTCGCCGTCAAGGCGGGCGCGGGCAAGCGCGGTCGCTGACGCGCCAGGCGATGTCGGCCCCGAGCGCCCTGGACAGCTCGAGCACCGGACCCGTCGCCTCCGTCGGCGGTGCGGTGCTCGACGTCGCCGAGACGGCCGGCGGCATGGGCCTCTTGGGGCTACGGGTCCTTCATCGGCTCTTCACGCTGCGCTTCGACGGCTCCGAGCTGCTCCGCAACCTCGAGCGCATGGGCGTGCGCTCCATCCCCATCGTCATCGTGACCGCCCTCTTCACGGGCGCCATCATGGTGCTGCAGGCCGCGCCGCTCGTGCAGCGCTTCGGCGCGCACGGCATGCTCGGCTGGGGCGCGGGCTTCGGCACGCTGCGCGAGATCGCCCCGTTGCTCACGGCGCTGATGATCAACGGCCGGGTCGGCGCGAACAACACGGCCGAGCTCGGGACCATGGTCGTGACCGAGCAGATCGACGCGCTGCGCGTGCTCGCGATCGACCCGATCGGCTTCTTGGTCGCGCCGCGCACCGTCGCGATGGTGACCACGCTCTTCTTGTCGACGGTCTTCGCCGACGTGCTCGCGCTGCTCGGCGCGGCCTACGCAGGCTGGGGCCTGCTCGGTGTGGCGCCGATGGTCTTCTACAACGGGCTCACGAGCGGCCTGCTGGGCATCGACGACGTCGTGAACGGCCTGGTGAAGTCGGTCGTCTTCGGCGTCGTGATGGCGCTCGCGAGCTGCCACTACGGGCTCAGCGTGAAGGGAGGCGCGCCAGGCGTCGGCCGCGCGGTGAACGCCACGGTCGTCGCCTCCGCCGCGGGCATCTTCGTGCTCGACTACTTCGTCTCCTTCACGCTGCCATGAGCGGGGGCCGCACGCACGACGACGACGCCCCCCCGCCGTCCTCGACGGTCGGGCACGTGGAGCACGAGCTCGACGAGCGCGGCTTCGTCGCCACCGTGGGGCACACCGCGATGCAGCTCGTGGCCACGGCGCTCGAGCTCTACTCCGTCTTCGTGCGCACGCTCTACTACTGCGTCGCCGGCAAACGCGAGCCTGGCGCCGTGCTCGCGGCGATGTACGAGATCGGCAACAAATCGCTCTTCTTCCTCACCGTGGTGATGGGCTTCCTCGGCATGATCCTCGTCTACCAGGCCGGGCTGCAGACGCTGCGCATCCTGCCGGACCTGACGATGCTCGGCGCGACCTTCCTCGAGCTCTTGGTGCGTGATCTCGCCGCGTCGATCGGCGCCCTGATGCTCGCCACACGCGTGGGCGCCGGCATCGCCGCGGAGGTCGGCTCGATGGTCGTCACCGAGCAGGTCGACGCGCTGAAGATGAGCAACGCCGACCCGATCGACTACCTCGTGAAGCCCAAGTTCATCGGGAGCATCGTCATGACGACGGTGCTCATCATCTGGTCGGCCGCGATCGCGACCCTGGCCGGTGTGCTCACCGGCTGGGCGATGTTCGATCTGTCTCCGCGCACCTTCCTCAACCTCAGCATGGTCGACGCGGGCGACCTCAGCGTCGGCCTCGCGAAGTGCGTCGCCTACGGCGCGGCGATCCCGATCGTCTCCGCCCACTCCGGCCTCAGCACCTTCGGCGGCTCCGAGGGCGTGGGCTGGGCCACGACGCGCGCCGTCGTCAACTCGAGCCTCGCCGTGATCATGCTCAACCTGGTCGTGTCGACCATCGGGCTCGTGCTCTTCCCGTGAGCGAGCTCGAAGGCTCTGAGCCCGCCCACGAGGCCCCCAAGTCCGAGCGTCCCGCTCCACCCTCGACCTACGCGACCTGGCTGCGGCAGCGCGCGGGGCGCGCCCTGATCGACGGCGTCACGGCCGGGCCCGACGTGCGCGCCGCGCTACGCGCCACCCTCCACGCCGTCCTCGTCGGTGCGACGGTCGGAGCCGTTTCCATCGCGTTCTACGTATTGCTCCGCGGAGTCGAGCACTTCCTGCTGGGTACGCTCGTCGGGCACCGGGCGCTCCTGCCCGCGGGCGAGCCGGAGGTTGCTCTGGGGAGCCCCGCGCTGCTCCCCACCTGGTTCATGGTGCTGCTCCCTGGGCTCGGCGGCCTGGCCTGCGGCGTGCTGGTCCACCGCTACGCGCCCGAGACGGGCGGAGGCGGCGGCAACGCCTACGTCGCGAGCTTCCACAGCACGGGTGCCGGCATCCGCCGCCGCGTCGCGTGGCTGAAGATCGTCGCGACGGCGCTCACGCTCGGCACGGGTGGTTCCGCCGGCCGTGAGGGGCCGACGATGCAGGTCGGGGCCGCGATCGCGGATCGGATCTCGCGCAAGCTGAGGTTGTCGCGCAGAGACCAACGACGCTTGCTCGTGGCAGGCACCGCCGCTGGGCTCACCGCGATGTTCGGCACGCCGCTCGGAGCCGCGCTGCTCGCGACCGAGGTCCTGTATCGAGACGACTTCGAGAGCGAGGCGCTCGTGCCTGCGATCCTCGCGAGCGTCACCGCCTTCGCGCTGGTCGGCACCGTGCTGCCGGAGCAGCGCGACCTCTTCGCGCACGCATCTCGATACGACGTGAGCCTCGGCAACCTGGCGCTCTGTCTGCCTCTGGTGGCGCTACTGTTCGGCGGCGCGCGCCTCTTCGTGGCGCTCCTCCGGGCTTCGAGGCAGCTCTTCAACCGCATCCGCGCAGCCTGGCTGCGCCCCGCAGCCGGAGGCCTCGCGCTCGGCCTCGTGGGGACGGCCGCGCTCTTGCTCGTCAGCCCGCAACTGGGCATCCCGGGTGTCGACGCCGGGCTCTTCGGGCACGGCTACGGAACCGCACAGGTCGCGATCAGCGGAGCGAGCTGGCTCGGGGACTCCTGGAGGGCAGCGCTCGTGCTCGGCGGGCTCGGCGTCGCCAAGATGATCACGACCTCGCTCACGCTCGGCTCCGGTGGTGTGGGAGGCGACTTCGGCCCATCGCTGTCGATCGGGGCGACCTTGGGCGGCGCCTTCGGCTACCTCGCCCAAGCCTTCGTCGACCCGAGCATCGATCCGGGCTTCTTCGCGCTGGTCGGCATGGGCGCGTTCTACGGCTCGCTCGCGAAGGTCCCGCTGGCTGCACTCGTCATCGTCTGCGAGCTCACCGGCACCTACGATCTGCTCGTGCCGCTGATGCTGAGCAACGTGCTCGGCTCCTTGCTCCTGAGACGGACATCCCTCTACGTCCAGCCGACCTCACGCTTCGACTCCCCGCTCCACGCCCGCGAAGACACCCTCGACGTGCTGAAGCGCCTCCGAGTCGCGGAGGTCTGCGGGCAGATCCCGATCGTCTACCTCGAGCGCACGGCGGGCTCGGAGCGGATCGCGGAGTTGCTCGAGCAGACCGACGAAGCACAGGTGGTGTTTCCGGTCGTCGACGAGCGCGGCAAGCTCGTGGGTCTCGCCAGGCGCGAGCTGCTCGTCCGCGCGATCACCCAGACCGACCTCGACAGCATCCTCATCGCGGCCGACCTCGCGGAGTCTCCACGTTCGGCCCTGCCGACCGACGACCTGCACACCGCGCTCGAGCGCCTGCTCGATGCCGACCTCCGCCAGCTTCCAGTCGTCGATGAGCGCGAGCGCGTCGTGGGACTGCTCGACGAGCACGACATCGGCCACGCGTACCACGACATCCTCACGAGGCTCGGCAGGCACAGCGCGACCGGCACGCCGATCGCGGGCCCGCTCGATGCGCCTCGCTCGTCGCGTGCACCTGGCGGTTGAGCGCTGAGCCTCGGGTCCGAGGCGCTCAGCTCACTCGAAGGGCCCCTCGGCGCGGCCGTGGATGAACTGATCGATCACCGGGTCGGTCGTGCGCTTGAAGTCCTCGGGCTCGCCCAGGAGCCGCACGTGGCCTTGGTAGAGCATCACCACACGATCGGCGCTCGAGAAGATGCTGACCAGATCGTGGCTCACGACGATGCTGGTGACGCCGAGCGAGTCCTTCAGCTCGCGGATGAGCCGATCGACGCGCCGCGCGCTCACCGGATCGAGGCTCGTGGTGGGCTCGTCGAAGAGCACGTACTTCGGGTCGAGGGTGAGCGCCCGCGCGATCGCGACGCGCTTGCGCATGCCGTCGCCGAGCTCGGGTGGGTAGCGATCGGCGAACTCGTGCATCTGCACCTGCTCGAGCCTGCGCTTCGCCTCCGAGATCGCCTCCTTCGGCTTGAGGCCCTTGTGCTTGCGCAAGGGCAAGGCGACGTTCTCGGCGCAGGTCATCGAGTCGAAGAGCGTCGAGTGCTGGAACACCATCGCGCACTTCATGCGCACCGGGTACATGCGCGCCTCGTCGAACTTGCTGATCTCCTCGCCGTCGAGCCAGATCTCGCCCTCGTCCGGGTAGAGCAGGCCGACGAGGTGCTTGATGAGCACGCTCTTGCCGACGCCCGAGCCGCCGATGATGAAGAAGATCTCTCCGTCCCGGACGTCGAAGCTCACCCCCTTGAGGACCTGCTTCGGCCCGAAGGACTTCTTGATGTTCCGGAAGGAGATCACGGCGGAGGGCAGCTCGGTCTCGCCCGGGCCCGAGGCACACGGGGGCCCCCGCCTCGGTCCGATTTCGTCAACGCTCCTCTAGCCTAGCGCCCCGAGCTGTGGCTTTCATAGCGCCATGGCGAATGCGCGGTCCATCGAGGTCAAGGTGGGCATGCTCATCCTCACGGCGGTCGGCCTGCTCGCGGCCTTCTTGCTCGTGATGGGTGGCATCAACTTCCAGCCGACCTACCGCCTCTACGTGGACTTCGACAACCCGGGCGGCCTGCAGGTCGGCGCGCCCGTGAAGATCGCCGGCGTGAAGGTCGGCAAGATCGAAGAGGTCGAGTTCCGCGGCGGCAAACCCGACCCCACGACGGGCCGGAGAGAGCCGCTGGTGCGCATCGCGATCTCGGTCGAGAAGCGCTTCCAGGAGAGCGTCTACGAGAACTCGCTCTTCTACGTGACGACCCAGGGCGTGCTCGGTGAGCAGTTCCTCGCGATCGACCCTGGCTCGAGCGATCGCCCGAGCCTGCCCGAGAACGCGACGGTGCGCGGGCTCGATCCTCCCCGCCTCGACATGTTGCTCGCCGAGGGCTACGAGCTGCTCCACTCCACCGTCAGCGCCGTGCGCGACAACCGCGAGCAGATCGCGCAGACCTTCGACGCGCTCCGTCTCACGCTGCGCGGCACGGGCACCTTCTTCGCGAACAACCAGGATCGCCTCGACCGCATCGTCGTCAACGTCGAGCAGGCCACGGTCGAGGGCAACGATCTCATCAAGGGCGCGAACGACAAGTTCGTGAAGGGCGAGCAGATCGACCGCATCCTGCGCAACGTCGACGTCGTCACGAGCGACGTCGCTCGCCAGGGGCCTCCCCTGCTCGCCGACGCACGCCACACCATGAGCAACGCGAAGCGGCTCTCCGACACCGTCGGCAGCGAGGCGCAGCAGCGCAAGATCGAGCGCATCGTCGACGACACGGCCACGCTCGTTTCGCGGGCGAACGCGGCGACCGCCGACGCACAGGTCGTGGTCGCGCAGATGCGCCGCGGGCGTGGCACCGTCGGCGCGCTGCTCATGGACGAGCAGCTCTTCGACGATCTGCAGGAGATGGTGCGCGACCTGAAACACAACCCCTGGAAGTTCTTCTGGCGTGAGTGAACCGTTCCCCGGACAGCCGGGCTCTGCTAGCGTCGCTCGCCCATGGCGAAGGTCATCAAGGCTCACATCACCGGCACCGTCTGGAAGATCGAGGTCAAGGTCGGCGACAGCGTCGACGAAGGCACCGTGGTGGCCATCCTCGAGTCGATGAAGATGGAGATGCCCGTCGAGAGCGAGGACTCCGGCACCGTGAAGGAGATCCACGTGAACGAGGGTCAGCCCGTCACCGAGGGTGATCCCGTCGTCACGCTCGACTGAGCAGAGGGCCTCGACGGAGCGGCGCTCGCCTGGCTGTGCGGCCGTAGCCCGGCTCTGGCTGGGTGGACCTGCCCCCGGGTACGAGCCAGGGCAGAGTCGGCGGCGGTCGCGCGTCCCGCCCAACCCAAGAATCTTCCAGCACGAACGGTCTACTCGCGCGTCCAACGAGTCGAATCGATCACGAGAGCCTGGCCCTCCACGGAGGCCCCGGCGAGCACGCTCCAGCACGATTCCGCACCAGGAACGTTGCACCGGGGCCCGAGACATTGGAAACTTCCACCAACTTGGGTGCGTCACCCAAGCGCCTTCGAGGAGCCTAGCGAGATGTCGGAGCAGAAGGAGAGCTCGGTTCTTTTCTCTCTCAAGGAGCTGATGAACCTCGAAGAGGATCGCATCAAGTCCGAGGAGAGCGCCAAGCAAGCCGCCGCGCAGGCCGAATTGGCCGCGAAGGAGGCCGCCGAGCGCGCCGCGCGCGAGGCCGAAGAGGCCCGTATCCGCGCCGAAGAGGAGCGCCGCAGGCTCGAGGAGCAGCGCGCCCGCGAGGAGCAGGCTCGCCTCGAGGCGATCCGCGTCGCCGAGGTGGAGAAGGCTCGCGTCGAGGCCGAGCAGCAGGCCCGCCTCGCAGCGATGGCGGCCCAGCAGCACCACGAGCGTCAGCTGGCCGCGGTGACGAACGACGAGCAGAAGAAGAAGCTGCGCAACATCCTCGTCGCCGCCGTCTCGGTCGGCATCCTGAGCGTCGCCGGGATCGGCTTCTGGTTCTACCAGAGCAACGAGGCCGCCAAGAAGGAGATCCGGGAGAAGGAGCTCGCCGCGGCGCAGGCCGAGGAGGAGATGAAGAAGCTCCAGGATCAGCTCTCCAAGCAGGACTCGATCGCGAAGAGCCTCGAGCTGCAGCTCGCCAGCGAGAAGGACGAGAAGAAGCGCCTCGAGCTCGAGAAGCAGCTGGCCGACGCGAAGGCTGCGGCCGAAGGGACGAAGAAGGCCCTCGGCGGTCGCCTGCCCGGTGCTTCTCCTGGTGGTGGCGCCACGCCGGCTGCGAAGCCCTGCAACTGCAAGCCGACGGATCCGCTGTGCGACTGCTGATCGCCTGACGGCGATCGGGTGTGACTGCTGATCGCCTGACGGCGATCGGGTGTGACTGCTGATCGCCTGACGGCGATCGGGTGTGACTGCTGAGCTGCTGACGCCGAGGGGCCCACGCCTCGCGGCGTTTCGCTTTGGAGCGGGTTCGTGTTGCGGTGCGCGAGAAGCGGTGGCACGGCGCGGCGATGAGCCATCCGTGTCGGCAGCTGGCCGTGGCGCTCGATGTGGCGGACCTCGACGCGGCGGAGCGCGTCGCTCGGGCGGTGAGCCCGGTGGCGGGCTACCTCAAGGTCGGCCTCGAGCTGTACACCCGCTTCGGGCCTCGCGCCGTCGAGGTCGCGAAGTCGACTGGCAGCGAGATCTTCCTCGATCTGAAGCTCCACGACATCCCGGAGACCGTCGAGCGAGCCGTCGAGGCGGCGGGCGCGCTCGGCGTGTCGCTGCTCACGATCCACGCGAGCGGCGGGCGGGCGATGCTCGCGGCGGCAGCGCGCGCGGCGGAGCGCTCGACGCCACGCCTCGGGCTGCTCGCCGTCACCGTGCTGACCTCGCTCGACGAGGCAGATCTCGCCTCGATCGGGGTGCCGAGGGCGCCCGCCGAGCAGGCCGTCGCGCTGGCTCGGCTCGCGTGGGAGGCGGGCGTGCGCGGCTTCGTGACCTCGACCCACGAGGCGCCTGCCCTGCGCCGTGAGCTGGGGCCCGATGCCCTGCTCGTGACTCCAGGCATCCGCCCGAGGGGCTCCGACCGAGCTGACCAGAAGCGCATCGCCACACCGGGTGGCGCCATCCACGCCGGCTCGAACCTGCTGGTGGTCGGGCGCCCCATCCACGCGGACCCGGACCCCGCCGCGCGCGCTGCCGAGGTACGCGACGAGATCGAGCAGGCGCTCGCCGAGCTCGAGCAGGGGGTGCGCCGATGAGCCGATGGATCTTCGGGCTGCAGCCCGTGCGAGAGGTGCTCCGCGCGCGAGGCGCGGAGGTGAGGCAGCTCCTCGTCGAGCCGAGCCCGAGCCCGAGGCGAGAGGGCATCGCCAAGCTCGCCGCCTCGCTCGGCGTGCCGATCGAGTCGGTCTCGCGCGACGAGCTCGATCGCAGAGCGCGCGGCGCGATCCACCAGGGCATCGCCGCCGAGGCCCCGCCCCTGCGCATCGTCGACCAGGCGGTGCTGCTCGAGCAGCTCGAGGCGGAGCCGAACCCGCTCGTGGTGCTGCTCGACGGGGTGGTCGATCCCCAGAACTTCGGCGCGGTCGTGCGGAGCGCCGTGGCGCTCGGAGCGCGGCACGTGGTCTGGCCCGAGCATGGTGCCGCGCCGCTCTCGCCTGCGACCTTTCGCGCCTCGGCCGGCGCCGTCGAACACGCGACCTTCGCGCGGGTGCGCGCCCTGCCCGAGCTCATCCACGCGCTGAAGGAGCGTGGCTTCACGGTGGTCGTGCTCGACGCCCAGGCGACCGAGACGCTCGAGCAGCTCGACCTCAGCGGGCCGGTCGGGCTCGTGGTCGGCGCCGAACAGAAAGGCGCGCGCCCGGCGGTCCGGCGCGCCGCGACCGCGCTGGCCAAGCTCCCGATGAGCGGCGCGATCGACTCGCTGAACGCCTCGGTCGCCTCCGCGCTGGCGCTCTACGAGGTGGGGAGGCAGCGCAGGATGAAGCCGCATTGATTCATTGTTTCGAGCGTTTGTGAACCAAGGCCGAGGTGAATTCGAGCTCTTGGCAGAGCACTGCTCACACGCACAGCGTCGGCGCGATCGCTTTCTATTCAGTGGATCGGCGTTCGGCGCGACGGGCCCGCCGAATTCTCGATCGAATCCACGGGGTTGTGGGCCGAGGATCAAGCCCGCCCGGAGCTACGCCACGGAGCTTCGTGCAGTGCTTGAAGCTGCGCTCGCGATCAGCGCCCCCGCGGGGAAGCACGCCGAAGTACGCGGGAAAACGCGGCGAGAGCCTGCTCGACGTCGTCGCGTGTGCTCAGCTCCCCGAGGCTGATGCGCACGGCGCCGTGCGCGCGCGCCTCACCGTGCACCGCACGCACCACCTCCGATGGCTCGGCCGTGCCCGCGCTGCACGCGGCCCCGCTCGACACCGCCACGCCCTCGAGGTCGAGCGCGGCGCAGAGCTCCGGCCCGGACCAGGCAGCGAAGGACAGGTTGATGACGTGCGGCGCCCTGGGAGCCGGCGCGTTGAGCGCCGCGGCGTCGGGGCCGGCGAGCTCGAGCAGGCGAGCCTCGAGCTCGTCGCGCAGCGGCGCGATGGCTGCCCAGCGCGGAGGCGACTCCAGCGCGAGCTTGCAGGCGACGGCGAAGCCCGCGCAGGCGATCGGGTCCTGGGTCCCGGGGCGCAGGCCCCGCTCTTGCGCGCCGCCACGCAGGAGCGGCACGAGCTCGATGCCCGGTCGACAAGCGAGCGCGCCGATGCCCTTCGGACCGCGTAGCTTGTGCCCGGCGAGGCTGACGAGGTCGACGCCGCGGAAGCTCGCTGGATCCAAGCGTCCGGCGGCCTGAACGGCGTCGCAGTGGAAGAGCACCCGCCGCTCGGCGAGCGGACGGACCAGCTCGGCCACGGGCTGGAGCGTGCCGAGCTCGTGGTTCACCGCCTGCAGGCTGACCATGCGAAATCTGCCCTCGAGCGCGTCGACGGCGGCGAGCAGCTTCGCCGAATCGACCTGCCCGCTCGGCTCGGGCTCGACCCACACCACCTCGACGCCCTGCCGTGCGAGGGACTCGGCCGTGCGGCTGACCGACGGGTGCTCGAGGCGCGAGGTGACGAGGGCGCGTGGCCCGGGCACGCCGAGCAAGAGGGACAACGCGAGGTTGTTCGCCTCGGTGCCGCCCGAGCTGAGCACGACGTCGCGCAGATCGCTCGCGCAGAGATCGGCGACCGCCTGGCGGGCGCGCTCCACCGTCGCGCGTGCACGTCGCCCCTCGCCGTGCACGCTCGCCGGGTTCGCCCAGGCCGAGCGCGCCGCTTCCCGTTGTGCGTCGAGCACCTCGGGTGCGGGCGGGGTCGTGGCGTTCCAGTCGAGGTAGATCATCGCGCGAGAGGTCGTGGCGATGTAGCATCGGGGTGCGTGACGTCGAAGCGAGCTGCAACCGCGACGATCTTCTTGGCCGCCGCCTCGCTCACGGGCTGCCAGGCGATCTTCGGACTCGGCGACTACGTCGAGGGCGCGGGTGGGGCGGGCGCGCAGGGCTCGGGCGGCGCCACGTCGAGCAGTCAGGGTGGCTCGACGAGCACCAGCGCCGACGGTGGAGCTCCGCCCGGCTGCGAGTTCGTCGGTGCGGCGTGGTCTGCGGTCGAGTTGCTGGCCTCCGGCCCAGCGACCGAGACGCCGCCCACGCTCTGTCCGAAGGACAGCTCCAGCCCGCTCAACCTGTTCCGAGGTGCACCGAGCAGCGTGGCGTGCACTCCCTGCACGTGCACGGCTTCAGGCTGCGCCGCGCCCAGCTTCGCCTGTTTCACGGACACGAACTGCCAGACGGGTGAGAAGCAGTTCAACGGCTTCAGCGGCTGCACCAGCCTGGGCATGAACGCTCGCTCCTGCCGCCTGCTCGAGACCCCGACCGCGAGCTGCACGCCGGGAGGCGGCGAGCTCGGCGAGGCTCCTGCCTTCACGGAGTTCCTGTCCTTCTGCGGAGCCGGCGCGTGCGAGGTCCCTGGCTACGTGCGCGACGACGCAGCTTGCGTGGCCGTGTCTGCTTCCGGGGTCCCCTGCCCCGACGGCTTCCCCGAGCGGCTGGAGCTCGGCGCCGAGCTCGACGCGAGCTGCCCCACGTGCTCATGCGAGGGTAGCTGCGGCGGAGCCCCTTATCTCGCGACCGACAACATCGCGGGCTGCCTGCCTGGCGGCAAGAACATCGGCTCGACGACCTGTGGCGTCGTGGCGACCGACATCGTCGGCCTCAGTCGTGAGTGGGCGCAGCGCCGAGCGGAATTCGGGCCCCCCTGCGCCCCCGCCCCCGCCGGCGCGCAGGCCGCCGCCGTGACGATCTCCGGCGAGCACGTCGTCTGCTGTCGCGCGCCGCTCGATCCGGGCGGCGCAGGCGGCGGCACCTAGAGGGCTGCGGAGACTAGAAGCTGCCGCCCACGAGGAGCCCGGCTCGGTCGTGGGCCACGATCGGCGCGAGGCGCAGCGTGACCTGCTCGCTCGGGCCGTCGCTCGGCACGAACAGGAGGAGCCCGAGCCCAGCGGCCGCGAGCACCGCGCCGCCGATGACCGTGACGTTGGCGACGTTCGCGTAGGTCTCCGCTTCGCCCACGATCGCGATGCCCTCGGCGTCGCAGACCTTGCCCGGGCAACGCTCGTCCGCGGCCGAGCTGCGCTCCGCCGTGAGGCCGACGAACACCCCACCGGCGACGAGCGAAGCGGCGCCCACGCCTGCCGAGATCCAGCCGACGGTGCGCCAGGTGTCGCGGCCATCCGCGCTCGCGAGGCGCGGCTCCGAGGCCATCGGGCCCGACGGCTGCTCCTCGGGCCGCGGCACGAGCTTGGGCACGAGCACCTCGCGGCTCTCGGCCTCCACGGCTTCGAAGCGCAGCTCGAGCGGCTCGAAGCCCGGCGCCTCGGCGCTGAGCACGTGCTCGCCCGGATCGACGGGCAGCTCGGCCCCGAGCGAGGCGGCGCCGAGCTCGACACCGTCGCGGCGGAGCACGAGGCTCGCGGGCGCGTCGGGCGCCGCGATGCGCACGCGCGCCAGCCGAGGCTCGAGCTCGGCGGCCTTGCTCTTCGCGAACTCGGCGCGCCGCTCGTCGTTGCGACGCCGGAAGAGCCGCTCGGCCTCGAGGAACTGCCCCCACGCCGTGGCCGTCTTCCCGGCGCGCCGGCTGCACTCGGCGACGTTGAGCAGGGTGCCCGGCGCGGCGTCGAGCCTGTAGCTCTCCTCGAACTTCGCGCAGGCGCCCGCAGCGTCGCCACCCTTCTCGAGCTTGCGCGCCTCGTTGAAGAGCGCCTCTGCGGCGGCGGCGTCGGCTGCGCCCTGCGCCAGCGCCGTGGAGCCGAGCGCGAGCTGGACCAGCGCGGAGAACAGAGCGAGCGCGGTCGGCGATCGAGACGGAGTCGGCTTCATTCGGGGGACTCGTTCGGTGCGCGGTGCAGGACGGACATGACGAAGCTCGCGCCGCCGAGGGGCACGCCCTCGACGCTCGCATTCTCGCTGGTCGAGAGGCGCACGTCACCTCCATGGCCACGCGCAGTGCGGCGCGCGATCGCGAGCCCCACGCCGACGCCGCCGTGCTCGCGGGTGACCGATCCGTCGATCTGATAGAAGGGATCGAAGATCCGCTCCTCGCGTCCACCCGGGATGCCCGGCCCGCTGTCGACGACCCAGAGCTCGTAGCTCGCCTCGCGAGCGATCACGCGCACGCCGACGTGGCCGCGCTCGGGCGAGAACTTGGAGGCGTTCTCGAGCAGCTGCACCATCGCGCGCTGCAGTCGCTCCGGGTCGCCGTAGCCCGGGAGCGGCCCGCGCGGCAGCTCCTCGAGCAAGCTCTGCGAGCGCTCGGCGAGGCGGTCTGCGATCTGCGCGAGCGCGCGGCGCGCGGTGTCGAGGAAGTCGTACTCGCGGTGCGCGAAGCGCATGCGCCCGGTCTCGAGGCCGGTGACGTCGAGCAGGTTGTCGAGCGTCGCGCGCAGCCGCTTCACGCAGCCCTCGACCGCGCTCAGCGCCTTGACCTGCGCGGGCTCGAGCGGGCCGAGCTCCTCGTCGAGCAGGAGCTTCACGTAGCCCACGATCGGCGTGAGGGGCGTGGCGAGCTCGTGGGAGATGTTCCGGTAGAACTCGGTGCGCGCTGCGCCGAGCTCGCGCAGGCGCGTATTGGCGGCGCTGAGCTCGGCGATCTTCTCCTCGAGGTGGCCGACGATGCGCTGGCTCCGCTCGCGCAGGAGGCCGTCCTCGGAGGCCGTGGTCTTCTCGCGCACACCGCGCAGGTAACGGGAGACCATGGAGGCGAAGCTGCGCGCGTCGATCGGCTTCTGGATGAAGCCGGAGCAGCCGACGGCGAGGCTCTCGTCGCGATCGCCCTCTGCGGTGATCGCGACGATGGGTACGTCGCGCAGGGAGGCCTCGCCGCGCAGCCTGAGCGTGACCTCGTAACCGTCGAGGCCGGGGATATCGAGATCGACGAGCACGAGATCGGGCTTGCTGCTGCACGCGAGACGCACGCCCTCCAAGCCGTCGACGGCGTCGACCACGTCGTGGCCAGCGGCGACGAGGAGCTTGCGGACGAGAAGCCGGTTGATGGCGTCGTCCTCGATGTGGAGGATGCGCGGCATGGTCGGTGTCTGGCCCGTCGACGGAACGAGCGAGCTCGATGCTAGACCATCGAGGGCGCCCGGGCGCGCACCGAAGGAGCACGACGAACCCACACGAGCGAGGCCCCCGCGTGGGTGGCTCGGGCTCGCCGCAGCGACCTCGACGGGCGTGCTCGTGGCGATCGCCTTCCCTCCGAGTCGCGTGCCGTGGCTCGCGTTCCTCGCCTTCGCGCCCCTGCTCTGGGCGCTCGACCACGCGACGAGCGCAGGGACGCGCGGCGCCACGAGTCGGCACGCTGCCCTGCTCGGCCTCACGTCGGGCGCCGCGACCACGCTGTGCGGGTTCGGCTTCCTCGTCGAGGTCCTCGTCGGAGCGGCGGCCCTGCCTCCGCTCGTGGCGTACGCGGCCCTGGGCTTGCTCGCGCTCTGGAGCGGGCTCGGCGTCGGGCTCGTCGCTGCGCTCGCCGCGCGCGCCGCCACGAGCGGCCTGCCGGTCGGACCCGTCTTCGCGCTGCTCTATGGGCTCCACGAGCGGATCTGGCCGGCCCTCTTGCCCTGGTCCTTCGGCGCGGTCTGGCTCGATCGCGGCCCGATCGCGCAGCTCGCGGCCTACGTCGGCGCGCCGGGCCTCACGGCGCTCGCGATCGTGCCCGCCGCGGCGCTCGTGGCGCTCGCTCGCGCGCCGCGCAGCCGCCCGGCGCACGCGCTCGTCGCTGGCTCGCTCGTCCTGCTCGCCGGGGCGTGGTGGGCGGGAATGATGCGCGCTTCGCGCGTCGAGCGGCCGGACGGTCCACCGAGGAGCCTGCGCGTGGGCCTCGTGCACCTCGAGCCACCGCGAGAGGAAGCACGCTTCGCGGGCCTGCTCGAGGCCACACGCGCGCTCGAGCGAGAGGGCGCAGAGCTCGTCGTGTGGAGCGAGGGCGCCGTGCCCGGGCTCGTGCCCGTCGACGAGCTCGAGGCGCGCTTCGGACGGGGACTGCCCGGCGTGCGGGTGCCCACGTGGGTCGGCGTCGTGCTGGTGGATCCGGAGGGGAGGCGCTCGAACTCGGCGCTCCACGTCACGCCGAGCGGCGTCTCGGCGCGGCAGGACAAACGCAGCCTGCTGCCTTTCGCCGAGCGCACGCCGGTCTGGACGCCGCTCGCCGCGCTCGGCCTGCCGCCGCGCGACTTCGTGCCGGGCACGCGGATCGAGGCGGCGGAGGTGGGCGCGACGAGGACGGCGGCGACGATCTGTTACGAGGACACCCTCAGCCGAGGCATGCGCGCGCTGCTCGACGCGAGCGAGGCCGAGCTCGTGGTGAACCTCACGCACGACGGCTGGTTCAGCCACGAGCCAGAGGTCGCCGAGCGGCACCTCTTGCTCGCGAGGCTCGGCGCGATCGAGCTCGGCAGGGACCTCGTGCGCGCCACCGAAGCCGGTGTCACGGCGTGGATCGACGCGACCGGCAGCGTGCGAGCGCGCTCGACGCAGAGAGGACCGAGCACGCTGCTCGCGACCCCCACTGCGAGGTCCGAGCGCACGCTCCACGCCGCGTGGGGCGACGCTCCGCTCGCCGCGCTCGGCGCTTCAGCGCTGCTCTTGGCGGAGCGCCTGCGCAGGCGAGGCGAGCGCGCCGCGCAGCGGCGCGGACTCAGCCCTTCAGCGCCTTCTTGAAGCGCTTCGCGTCGGCGAACATGTCGACGTTCGTGAACACGTAGGTCGCGTTCGCGTGGCTCGCGTTGCGGGCGATCTCTGCGAGCTTGTCGATCGCAGGGTCTTCGTAGCGCGACTTGTGACCGGCGGGGCCGTGGAGCCGGTAGTAGGCCTCCGGCTGCTTCGAGAGACCGGCGAGCAGCGGATCACGCGCGCCGAGCGCTCCCGCCTCGGTGGCGAGCTCGTCGCACTCGTCGTGGTCCCAGCCTGCGGGAGGCTCGAAGACCACGCGGTCGAAGCGCTTGCGCACGGCGGTGAGGAAATCCTTCAGGATGGCCTTGTTGGTCTTGCTCGGCGCGAAATCGGGCGGCCCGACGAAGACGGCGGTGCGAGCGTCGAGCTCGTGACCGATGCCCTCGAGCGTCTTCAAAGCCGTCTCGATGACCTTGCCGTCGCGGAAGCCTTCCTGGCCGATCTCGCGCGGACCGAGCATGGCGAACTGGAAGTCGCCCGGCGCCTCCCGCTTCCAGCGACGGACGGTACCCGGGCCGGGTGTGGAGACGTGCGTCTCCTGCACCTCGACGAACATGAATTCCTTGAAGTACCGCGTCGCCGGTACGGGAAAACCGGCGCAGCCGACCGTGATCATTGGGCGCACCTTACTCCACCCCGGCCCCCGCGACAAACGCGCCCTCGAGAGGCGCATGGAATCGCGCTCTCCGGCCGCGCGAGGCTCAAGCGCGCGGCTTGGTCGCCCCGCGCTTGGCGAGCAGCCGCTCGACGCGTCGCGTGTGCAGCGCGCTCGGCTCGGTCGTCGGCGCCTCGAGCGTCGACAGCGCCCGCTCGACGTCGCGCGCGTGGTGCTCGTAGAGCTTCGCGAGCGCGAGGCGCAGCTCCGCGGCGTGTCGCTCGCCGAGGCCGCGCTCGCGGGGCGAGCCCCCGGTGGTGGCTCGCTCGAGCGCGGCTTCGTAGTCGCGGAGCGCACGCGACTTGTCGCCGCGCGCCTTGGCGAGATCGCCACGCAGCGAGAGCGCCGGCACGCCGCCTCCCCGCGAGAGGCTGGCTTCGACGTAGGCCTCGGCGAGCGCGAGCTCGCCGGCGCGCGCGAGCACGCGTGCGGCGCCCGCGACGTCGTCGGGGTGCAGCTGCTCGCTCGGCGCAGGCGCCCGTGCCGTCGAGGCGCCTGGGTCCTGGCTCGAGAGCGGCTCTCCGTAGAGACCGACGAGCGCCACCATGGAGAGCACGTCGAGCGCGTTGTGCTGCACGACCGGCAGTAGTTCCTCGGGGTCCTTCGAGCGCAGCCACTGGAAATAGCAGGCCGCGACCTCCTCGCCGGCGACGTCGCCCACGCGCCGCATGCCGAGGACCTGCTCCTCGAGCGCGCGCAGCGTGGTGCTGCCGATCCGCCGGCCGTGGATCCTGCGCGCGACGTGCAGCAGATCGAGGTGCGGTCTCTCGGGCAGCGCGCCGACGCGCGCCATGACGGCGCGGCCACGCAAGAGCGGCAGGTCGAAGGACTTGCCGTTGAAGCTCACGACGAAGGACGCCTCGTCGAGGCGCCGCCGGACGTGCTCGAGCATCGCCGCCTCGGACGCGAAGTCTGCGAGCAAGAGCTGCTCGAGCTCGAGCGATGGGCCGGACCAGCGCGCGAGCCCGACGAGGAAGGCCACCGTGCCCGCGCCCTTGGAGAGCCCGGTGGTCTCCGTGTCGAGGAAGAGCGCGCGCCGCGGGTCGAGCCTGGAGAGCGAAGGGTCGAGCGCGAGCAGCGCCAGCAAAGCCGGTACGGCGCTGGCGGCAGGCCCGAGCGGGACCTCGCCCACGCGGTGGCCCTCTGCGTAGTCGGCGCGCGCCGCTTCGAGCACGCCGCTCGGCGTCTCCCTGGGCGTGAAGGGCCATCGCCGCTCGATGCCCTCGCCCGCCTCGCGCCGCGCCGTGACTGCGGCGCCGCGCGCTGCCCCTGCCGCTCCCTTGACGGCGCCGCGGGGCTCTTCCATCGGCGCGCGGCTTCCGGTGCCGAGCGCTCGCTGCACCTTCGCACGCAGCGCCTCGAGCCTCGCCTGCGTCGAGCCCTCCGAGCGGGGCTCGCTCGGGGGCGAGCTGGTCGAGGTGTCGCTCATCGGCGAGCCCTCTCGCTCGTGCTGCTCGCCGCGATCGCGAGGCTCGGCGACCTGCGCGCCCGCGAGCGGGCGTAGACGAGCGAGGCGCTGGCCGAGCTTGGACACCGATGCTCGGGATGACACCCTCCCCCGAGACGCGTCAAGGCCCGCTCGGCGGCAGCTCAGCCGGACGAGGCGCGCAGCTCGGCGACGAGCGCGTCGACCTGCGCGAGCGTCGCTTCGAGCGAGCCTGCGTTGTCGATCACGTGATCCGCGACGGCGATCTTCTCCGCGAGCGGCAGCTGCGCCGCGACGCGCGCGCGCACCTCGGCCTCGGTCGCGCCGTCGCGCGCCACCGCGCGGCGGATCTGCTCTTCCTCGGACAGAGCGACGACGACGACCGGTCGGAAGACCGCGTGCAGCCCTTTCTCGACGAGCAGCGGCACGTCGTAGAACGCGAGCGGCTCACCCGCGGCCTCGAGCTCGGCGAAACGCTCGCGCGTACGCTCGGCGACGCGAGGGTGCACGATCGCCTCGAGCCTCCTGCGCGCGGCGTCGTCGCCGAACACCCTCGCGGCGAGCGCCTTGCGATCGAGCTTGCCGTCGGGGTCGAGCAGCGACGCACCGAAGCTCGCCACGATCTCCGCGAGCGCGGGTGTACCCGGCTCGACGACCTCCCGCGCGACGGCGTCGGCGTCGACGACCGGCACGCCGAGCTCTCGGAGCCGCCGCGCGACGGTGCTCTTGCCGGAGGCGATGCCGCCCGTGAGGCCGCAGATGCGCATGTGCCACGCTCTGCGCCAACCCGGCCCGTGCCGCAACGCCTCGCCGCGCCGCGGCCCCGAGGCCGTGGTAGAGGGCGCGCATGACGGCGCAGATCCTCGACGGCAAGGCGATCTCGGCGAAGGTGCGAGGCGAGGTGGCGACGCGCGCCGCGGCCTTCGAGGCGAAGCACGGCCGCAAGCCCGGGCTCGAGGTCGTGCTCGTCGGCGACGATCCGGCGAGCGTCGTCTACACGCGCAACAAGGAGAAGGCCGCGCTCGAGGTGGGTGTGCGCGGCAAGCTGCACCGCTTGCCCACCGAGACGACCGAAGCCGAGCTGCTCGCGCTCGTGGCCGCGCTCGGCGCGGACGACACCGTCGACGGCATCCTCGTGCAGCTCCCGCTGCCGAAGCACATCCGCGAGCTCGCGGTGCTCGACGCCATCGCCCCCGAGAAGGACGTCGACGGCTTCCACCCGACGAACGCGGGCCTGCTCGCGAGCGGACGCCCCAGCCTCGTGCCCTGCACGCCGCGAGGCTCGATGCGCCTCATCGCCGAGAGCGGCACCTCGCTGCGCGGCGCGCACGCCGTGGTCGTCGGGCGCAGCAACATCGTCGGCAAGCCGATGGCGCAGCTCCTGCTCGCGGCCGACGCGACGGTGACGATCGCGCACTCCAAGACGCGTGATCTGCCTGCGGTGTGCCGGAGCGCCGACGTGCTCGTCGCCGCCGTGGGACGCGCGAAGCTCATCGCTGGGGACTGGGTGCGCGAGGGTGCGGTCGTGATCGACGTGGGGATCAACCGCAACGACGAAGGCAAGCTCGTCGGCGACGTCGACTTCGACGCCGCCAAGGAGCGCGCCTCGTGGATCACGCCGGTTCCGGGCGGCGTGGGGCCGATGACCATCGCCTGCCTGCTGGAGAATACGCTCGTCGCGGCGGAAGCCCGCGCGGCCTCGACCGGCTGAGGGCCTGGGCGCGGAGGCCGCGCGTAGGCGCGCCCGTGCGAGCCGAGGGCACCGACGCGCAAGCTCTGCGCCCACCCACGCTCCCCCTAGCGCGGAGTGAACCGCATCCGCATACTCCGGGTCGTGACGGTCAGTCGCAGGACGATGCTCGCTGGTGCCGCCGCGGCCGCGGTGGCGGCCGCGCTGCCCGCGTTCCTTCGTAGGCCTCGCACCGCGAGCGCGACGACGCCCAGGCTGATCCACGATCCAGCGAAGCACCTGCACGTCGCCGCTGGCCTCGAATACGTGGTGCTCGACCGCACCGGCGAGCTCATGCGCGACGGCTACTTCGTGCCGGGCGCGCCCGACGGCATGGGCGCCTTCGCGCGTGCCGACGGCATGATCGTGCTCATGCGCAACCACGAGCTCTGGCCCTCGGACGCGCCGCTCGCCGGCTGGCGCGCCGAGGCGAAGCCCAAGCACCTCTACGATCCGAAGAGCCTCGGCGCCGTCACCCGCCTCGTCGTCGACCCGAAGGAGCTGCGCGTGGTCGAGAGCAACCTCGTGCTCGCCGGCACGAACGTGAACTGCGCGGGCGGCTCGAGCCCCTTCGGCTGGCTGAGCTGCGAAGAGGAGACGAGTCCCGACCACGGCTACGTCTTCGCTTGCCCCATCGACGCGCGCGAGGTGATCGAGCCCGTGCCGATCCGGGCCTACGGCCGCTTCAAGCACGAGGCGGCGAGCGTCGATCCGGAGACGATGATCGCCTACCTCACCGAGGATCGCGACGACGGCTGCTTCTACCGCTTCGTCCCGGCATCGCCCGAGCGCCCCTTCGAGGGTCGCCTCGAGGCGCTGCGCCTCGAGGGCGGAGAGGCCGACACCGGCCCGCTCGCCGCAGGGCAAGAGCGGCGCATCGGCTGGGTCGAGCTCGGTCCGGAGCTACCCCACGACGACTCCCTCCGCTCGCTCGCGCTCTCGAGGGGCGCGGCGCGCGTGCGGCGTGGCGAGGGCATGTTCTTCGCGCGGGGTCCGCGTGGGGCGGAGATCTTCTTCAGCGCGACCGCAGGTGGGCCACTCGGTCGAGGTCAGGTGATCCGCTTGCGCCCGGAGGGCGACGGTGGACAGCTCGAGGTCGTCTGGTCGAGCGAGGGAGCGACCGGCCTCGAGATGCCGGACAACCTCGTCGCGGCGCCCGACGGTCGGCTCTTCCTCGCCGAAGACCACGGCGGCGTGTGCGGGCTGCGCATGCTGCAGCCGGATGGCCGCGTGGCGACGATCGCCGAGTCGGCCCAGGCGGGCGAGCTCTCGGGTGTGGCGCTCTCACCCGGAGGCGACGTGCTCTTCGCGAACCTGCAGCGCCAGGGCCTCACCGTCGCGATCCGCGGCGACTTCGCGTCGCTCTGAGGCACGCACTCTGAGGCCCGCAAGAGGCCTCGGCCTGCGCGCTCACTGCGCGGCGGACGCAGCGACGGCGGGCGCGCGCCGACCGCGCACGACGTGGATCGCGATCGCGACCCCGATCATGGCGAGGCCGATCGCCTGCGAGGTCGACAGCCCGAGCACACCCCCGCGATCGTCGGCGCGCATCGTCTCGAGCAAGAAGCGCGCGACCGCGTAGAGCGCGAGGAAGCTCGCGAAGACCTGCCCGTCGTAGCGCTTCTTGCCGTGCACGACGAAGAGGCAGAAGGCCGCGATCGCGAGTGACGCCGCCGACTCGTAGATCTGCGTCGCGTGCACTGGCTCGGACCAAGCGCGCGCGCTCGGCAAGAGGCCGGCCTTGAACTGCGACTCGCTCGCCGGGCTGCCCGGCGGGAACGACAGCCCGAGCGCGCCGCTCGTCGCGTCGCCGAAGCAGCAGCCCGCGAGCAAGCAGCCCATGCGGCCGAAGCCGAGGCCGATGGGGATCGCGAAGCCTGCCATGTCGGCGGCCTTCCAGAAGGGGAAACGATCGCGCTTCAGGAGGAACCACGCCGCGAGCGAGGCGCCGAGCAAACCGCCATAGTACGTGAGCCCACCCGCCCAGAACTTCGCCCACGCGAAGCAGTCGGCCTGCACCGGGTGACAGACGCCCTTGGCTTCGTCCCACACGCCCTGGTAGCGCGTCGTGCAGAGGGCCTTCTCGACCTTCCAGTCGACGAGCGAAGGGTCGGTGCAGAGGTGCACGTAGTCCCAGAAGTAACCGTCGGCGATCACGTGCAGGAGCCGCCCACCGACCACGCCGGCGAGCAGACACACGAGCCCGAGATCGACGACGACGTCAGGGTCTTGGCCGATGCGCCTCGCCCAGGCAGCTCCGGCGGCCGTGGCGAAGATGAAGCCGACGAGCAGGAGGACGAAGTACGCGGGGAAGGCGACGTCGAGGACGCGGAAGAGCTCTCCCCGCAAGGCTCAGCCCTCCTTGGCGGACGTCGCCTCGGAGGCCCCGGCCGCGGCGCTCGCGCCGGGCTTCGCGGGGCTCTTCGTCGTGAACATGTCGATCGCCATGAGGGCCACGCCGACGACGATCCAGATGTCGGCGATGTTGAAGGTCGGCCAGTGCTTCGTGCGCCCGTCGAACTTGGCGAAGACGTCGATGAAGTCGATGACGTAGCCGTAGCGGATGCGGTCGAAGAGGTTGCCCAGCGCGCCGCCGAGCACGAGCGGCAGCGCCCAGCGCAGCGCGGTCTGTCGCTCCTCGAGCTTGCGATAGAGCGCGAAGATGAAGATGACGGCGGCGATGCTGATGCCGACGAAGAAGATCCGCCGCTCGAGCAGGGAGCGCCGGCCGAGCAGGCCGAAGGCGCCGCCGGGGTTGTGCGCGAGGTCGAAGTGCATGAGGCCGTCGATGACGACGATGTCGCCGCCTTCGAGCGCGCCCTCCGCCCAGAGCTTGGAGCCGACGTCGAGCACGAGCGCGATCGCGCTCACCACGATGAGGAACGCGAGCGGCGCCCGGTAGGATGCCTGGCTCGCAGCAGGAGCCGGCTCGGAGCGCCGCGCGGGCTCGCGCTCGGCAGCAGGCTCGGGCACGGGTGCGCTCTCGGTTGCGTCGTCGCTCATGGTCGGCGGAAGGGTTACGACACTCCAAGCCCACGGGCAAAGGGAGACGTCCTGTCGGCTCGCCACGTGCTAAGCCTTCTGCACCGTGCAAGCTACGCCCCCGCCGCGAGACGGCGAGCTCCAGAAGCCTACGCCCACGAGCGAGCCCTCGGACGGGCTCGGCCCCCGACAGCCCGCCTCGTGGTGGTTCTTCGGCGTGGTCGCGGCCTTCGGCGCCATCAGCGACCTCTGGTCGAAGCACTGGGCGGCGGGTGTGCTGACCAACTGGGACTACAAGAAGAGCACCCAGCAGACCTACGACGTCATCCCGGGCTGGTTCGACCTGCAGTTCGCGCAGAACCCGGGCGGCGCCTGGAGCATGTTGAAGAACCTGCCCGAGGTCTACCGCAGGCCCTTCTTCCTCATCGTGTCGACGGCCGCCAGCGTCTTCATCGCCCACGTGTACAGCCGCATCGATCGCCGCGACTGGTCGATGCGCTGGGGTCTGCCGCTCGCGCTGGGCGGCGCGATCGGCAACCTCGTCGATCGCATCCGCCACGGCTGGGTCGTCGACTTCCTGCACTTCTACGTCGACCGCGGCGAGAAGACCTTCCACTGGCCGACGTTCAACGTGGCCGACGTCTGGATCGTCGCGGGCGTCGCGTTGATGGCGATGTCGCTCTTCACCGGCAAGAGCCGCCTCGGCGTCTTCGACGAAGAGCTCGAAGCCGCGAGCGAGCGAGAGCTCGCGCTGCGCGCCCGACGAGCCCGTGAAGGCGGCCTCGACTGAGGCGCGTCCGGGCGGCGTCGAGGCGCGGTTCGCGCTTGGCGGATGACTGCTCACCCGTTTAGTATTCCACGACGATGGTTGCCCCGCCCTGGAAGCTCGAGGTGGGCCTCGACTCGGTCCTGAACCGCTGGATCCACGCAGGTCGCGTGCGCGAGTGCCTCACGGCCGATCGCGAGCTGCCGCCGCGCGAGGGGCGCTACGAGGCGATGCCCGAGGCGCTGCACCCGGCGCTCGTCTCCGCGCTCCGGAGCCGCGGCGTCGAGCGCCTCTACGACCATCAGGCCCAGGCCTTCGAGGCCGCGTCGCGCGGCAAGCACCTCGTGGTCGCGACGCCGACCGCGAGCGGCAAGAGCCTCTGCTTCCACCTGCCGGTGCTCGACGCGCTCGCGCGCGACCCCGAGGCGACGGCGATCTACCTCTACCCGACCAAGGCGCTCAGCCGAGATCAGGAGGCGAGCGTGCAGGAGCTCGTGCGCTCGGCGGGGCTCAGCATCCCGGCGATCGTCTACGACGGCGACACACCCGGCGACGCGCGTCGCGTCGCGCGCTCGAAGACGAGCATCGTCATGACGAACCCGGACATGCTGCACGCCGGCATCCTGCCGCACCACGCGCACTGGGCGCGCGCGCTGCAGAAGCTCCGCTACGTCGTCGTCGACGAGGTCCACACCTACCGGGGCGTGTTCGGCTCGCACGTCGCGCAGGTGCTCGGCAGGCTGCGGCGCGTCGCGGAGTTCCACGGCGCGAAGCCGACCTTCATCCTCGCCACGGCCACGATCGGCAACCCACTCGCGCACGCGGCGCGCCTCGTCGGCGTGGGCGAGAGCGAGGTCGAGCTCATCGGCGAGAGCGGCGCGCCCAGCGGAGCTCGGCGCGTCTTCGTCTACAACCCACCCGTGGTGAACGCCGAGCTCGGCGTGCGCGCGAGCTACCTCAAGAGCGCCGTGCGCCTCTGCTCGGATCTGATGCGCGCGCGTGTGCCCACGATCGTCTTCGGGCACTCACGCAACTCGGTCGAGATCATGCTCAAGTACCTGCGCGACGGCCTCGCCGGCGAGATCCCCGCCGAAGCGATCATGGCCTACCGCGGCGGCTACCTGCCCGATACGCGCCGCAAGATCGAGCGCGGGCTGCGTGAGGGCGAGATCCTCGGCGTGGTGGCGACGAACGCGCTCGAGCTCGGCATCGACATCGGCGATCTCGACGCGGTCGTCTGCGCCGGCTACCCGGGCTCGGTCGCCGGCACCTGGCAGCGCTTCGGGCGCGCCGGGCGGCGCGGCAAGCTCTCGGCCGCGATCATGGTGGCGTCCAGCCAGGCGCTCGATCAGTACCTCGCGCAGAACCCCGCGCACCTGCTCGACGGCTCGATCGAAGAGGCCCGCATCGATCCGAGCAACACCGAGATCCTCGTGCAGCACCTCAAGTGCGCGGCCTTCGAGCTGCCCTTCCTGCGCGGAGAGGCCTTCGGCGGGCTCTCGGCCGACGAGACCGCCGAGGCGCTCGGCTTCCTCGAGCATCACGGCGTGGTGCACGAGCAGAACGGGCGCTTCCACTGGGCGACCGACGCCTACCCCGCCAACCACGTGAGCCTGCGCTCGGTGGGTTGGGACAACACCGTGATCATCGACGAGCAGACCGGCAAGACGCTCGCCGAGCTCGACTGGCACGCGACGCCGACGATGCTGCACGAGCAGGCCATCTACCAGCACGACGGCGAGCAGTACCAAGTGGAGCGCCTCGATCACGAGAACCACAAGGCCTACGTGCGCAAGGTCGTGCCCGACTACTTCACGACCGCGATGACCCACCGCAAGGTCCGTGTGATCGAGCTCACGACGCAGGGGCCGCTCGGCAAGGGCGTCGGGGCGCTCGGCGAGGTGAGCGTCGTGGAGAAGGTCGTGGGCTTCAAGAAGATCAAGTTCTTCACCCATGAGAACGCGGGCTACGGCGAGGTGCGCCTGCCCGACGTGCAGCTGCACACGACGAGCTTCTGGTGGACGGTGCCGGCCACGATCTGCCTCGACACGGGGCTCAGCCGCGCCGCGGCGATCGACGGTCTGCGAGGCATCCTGCGAGCGCTCGAGACGGTGGCGACGCTCGCGCTCATGTGCGATCCACGCGACCTCGGGCAGACGCTCGACGACGGCTGCCTCGACGCGGCGCGCGAGCTCGAGCCCGAGGCCTCCGGCGGTGCCGAGGCCGAGGTGGGTGAAGCGCCTTCCGCTACGGGCGCGCCACAGCACGGCTTCGATCCCACGCTCTACCTCTTCGACAACGTGCCAGGTGGCATCGGGCTCGCGCCGCGCATCCACGAGCGCGCCGCCGAGCTGCTCGGCGACGTGCGCCGCCTGCTCGCGAGCTGCGCCTGCGCCCACGGCTGCCCCATGTGCGTCGGGCCCGTCGACGCGCCCGTCGAGGGTACGCTCGTGCCCGCGAAAGGGCGCAAGCAGGCCGCGCGCATCCTGCTCGACCGGCTCACGCTCGACGGCTGAGCGAGCTTGGGCGGAGTGCGGTTCAGCGCCCGCCGCGGATCGCGCGGTTGTGCTCCTCGAGCGTCGCGCTGAAGTGGTGCCGCCCGCCGCCCTTCGCGACGAAGTAGAGGAACGAGGTCGTGGCCGGCGCGAGCACGGCCTCGATCGAGCGCTCACCAGGGCTCGCGATCGGGCCGTCGGGAAGGCCCTCGACGACGTAGGTGCTGTAGCGGTTCGCCGGGTCCTGGTTGAGCGCGGGCGTGATCTTCCCGGTGAAGCCCTTGCATGCCGGGATGCGCTCGGGCATCGCGTAGCAGCCGTAGGCGCTGGTGGGATCGCTCTGCAGGCGTTTCGGTACGAAGCTGGGGTCGCGCAGGCGGTTGAGGAAGACGCTCGCGATGATGGGGCGTTCCTCGTCGACGACCGCCTCCTTCTCCACGATCGAGGCGAGCAGCACGATCTCGCGCCGCCCCCAGCCGAGCGTGCGCTCGAGCTCCGCGAGCCCTGCCGCGTGCTTCGTCGCCAGGCGTTGCCAGCGCGTGCGCGCCTCGCCGACGAGGCGCGCGAGCACCTCCTCGGCGGGGGTGTCGACAGGCAGCTCGTAGGTCGCGGGGAAGAGGTAGCCCTCGGCGCTCTCCGCTCCGCCGACGGCGCGCTGCGGGATCTCGAGCGCCTCGAGCCGCATCGGGTCGGCGCTCGCGGCGAGGAACGCGGCCCCACCCGTGATGCCCAGCCTCTCCAGTCGCTCCGCGACGGCATAGCGGTGGAAGCCCTCGGGGATCGTGAGCTTCACCTTCGGCCTGCCCTCGGCGCGCCGGAGCCGGGCCTCGATCTGGCGCGGTGACTCCCCGCCGACGAGCAGGTGCCGGCCGGGCACGAGCCCGCTCGTGCCGCTCGTGCGCAGGTAGATCCGCGCGAAGAGCTCGCTCTGGACGAGGTCCTCTTCGGCGAGCAGCCGCGCGAGCTCGTCGGCGTCGATGCCGGCCGGGAGCTCGAAGCTCACGCGGAGCGAGGGCTCGCCCCAGGCGCGTGAAGCGAGGAGCTCGAGCCCGAGCCGCCCGAGCGCGAGCAACGAGACGAACAGCGCGAGGCCGAGCGCGATCCACCTGCGCCGCCGCGCGCGCATCCAGCCGCCGAGCGCTCGAAGGCGCGAGGGCGCACGACGGCTCGGGTGGCGTGCGCCGCCCGGCGGCGGCGTGGGCACGCCGCGAGATTTCGCGCCACGCGGCGCGCGCGTGCGCTTCGGTCGCCCGTGCACCAGCCCCTCAGGCCGGCGGCGTGCAGAAGACGCCCTTGATGAGGCCGTCGTTGTTGCCGCCCTTGCACTCGGTGATGCCGCCGCCGTCGTTCACGACGACGTCGACGTCGACGGCCGAAGCCGAGTTGGTGGGCGGCGAGTCCCACACGCAGCTCACGGGCGCGCACTCCCCCGGCGCGAGCGCCGAGCTCGTGGTGGTCTCGCAGACCTGCTGCGACGCCACGTAGAAGCCGACGACGACCCCAGCCCCCACGGGCGCCGAGCCCCGGTTGCACACCTCGACCTCGAGCGTCGCGACGTTGCTCGAGCAAGCTGGGAAAGTTGCTGCTCCAGCGGTCGAGTCCGGCACGGCGTTGCCGTTCGGCGAGCCGGGCACGTTCTGGCGGAAGTTGTTGAGTTCGGGCGCGAGCCAGTTCTTCTGCCACTGGCTCGTCTGGGGGATCGTGCCGTCTTCGTTCACGTGCGTGACGTGGTAGGCGTGCTGGTTCCAGATCGTACGCGAGCGCACCCAGCGATCGTTGACGTCGGCGTAGACGCGGATGCCCGAGACGCCGTGTGGGTGCGAAGCGCGGCAGGTGTTGCCGTTGCCGGGGGTGCCCGCGTTCGGCGCGGCGCACTTCAACCCCGCCTCGATGCAGGCGTCGTCCGTCGCTCCGGCACAGCACTCGGCGCTCGTCGAGCAGCGGCAGAGCCCCGCGTCGCACACCCCGGAAGCGCAGTCCGAGTCGCCCTCGCAGCGCAGGCCGTTCCACTGCGGATCCACGCCCTCGGCGTTGAGCGTCTGGCACGCGATGCCGGTGCCGTCGGGGGAGCAGGCCTTGTTCGAGGGCGTGACGAGGTCGGCGCGGAAGTTCCCGTCTACGTCGGCGATGATCGGGTTCTCGTACCAGGTGCAGCTCGAGCGGTACTGGCTGAAGAGCACCTCGCCCGAGTCACCGTTGTAGACGCGCACGAAGCACTCGTCGCCGTAGACGACCTCGCTCACGCCGTCGGCCTCGAAGTCGAAGATGCTCGAGCCGGTGACGTTGCTCGAGATGTCCTGCGTCGAGCGCGACCAGAGCACGTAGCCCTGCACCGGGCACACGCCGCCCGCCGCGAAGTCGCAGGTGCCCGTCGCGCAGGCGCCGCCCGGCCTCGGCGTGGGTCCGCAGTCGATGTCGTAGACCGTGTAGTAGGCGCGCCCTGCGACGCCGACCTCCGGGAGGCCGTCGCCGTCGAAGTCGCTGATCGTCGGTGGACCGCCGCCCGGGTTCACGCCGGGCACGACCACGGCGGGCATCGCGTCGGTGCCGTCGAGCGCGCGCACGCGCACCGTGCCGCCCTGCACGACGACGATCTCGGCGTCGGTGGCCGGCCCCGCGCCGAAGGCGCCGAAGTTCGCGACCGCCGCGAAGCCGGGGCTCGAGGGGGTGTAGGCAGGGTCGTCGACCCACGCGCCGGTCGCCGCGTCCCACGACCAGAGGCGCGCCCCGTTGGTGAACTCGACCGCCGGGTCGGCGTCGAGGTTCGCGAGCACGGGGAAGAGGCCCTGCGAGTAGCTCGCGTAGCCTGCGGGTGGCCCGCTGAGCACCGCGCCCGCCGACGAGAACACGACTCCCTCGCGGATCACCTCGGGCGCGCCGTCGTCGTTCAGGTCGTGGATCGAGGCGCCTGCCCAGCCGAGGCTGCAGCGGTGGTTCACGGTGTTGCAGCCGGCCCACGGCGCGGAGGCGGGCCGAGGCGCCTTCCACAGGAGGCCCCAGGTGCCGTTCTTCTTGGTGAACGCGAGGGTCGAGCCGTCGGCGCCGAAGGCGACGATCTCGGCGACGCCGTCTCCGTCGAGGTCGCCGGCCGCGAGCGAGGCGCTCGAGACCGTCCAGTCGACGACGCTGTCGTTGTCGAGGTCGACACCACCGAGGTTCGCCTCGAGCGTGCAGTCGGTGCCTCGCAAGACGCGGACGACACCCAGGTCCTCGGTGTAGTTGCCCACGACCGTCGCGGTGAAGCTCGCCGCGATGCTCGGAGGGCCGAGGTTCGCGTTCGCGAAGAAGCGCGCGACGATCGGGGTGCCCTGCACGTCGACGTGGCCCGGGAAGGGGTCACCGGCGGGTGCCTCCGCGAACTCGCAGCGCACCGTCGGCGAGAGCAGACCCGGCGGCGCGATGTCGACGCAGCCCGCGTCGAAGCCCGGCGGCACCTGGTCCCAGGGCACGCAGGTCGCTCCCACGCAGGTGGTGTCGAAGGAGCAGTCGTCGTCGTTCGTGCAGCTCTGCTGCGGGACGCAGGTCCCGTGCGAGCAGATCTCCCCCGGCTGACAGGGCTCCGTGCACTCCACACCACCGCCGCCAGCGGAGCCGGAGCTGGTCACGAACATCGAGCCCCCTTGTCCGGCGCCGCCGGTGCCAGCGCCGCCGGTGCCGGAGCTCGAGCTCGACGGGTTCGCCTCGTCGTCGGCGCACGCGCCGATCGCGCTGATCACACCGAGCGTGGCGAAGGCCGACAGCCACCCGAACGCGCGTCGTTTCATGCAGCCCACTCTAGCAAACGACCGCGGGTTCTTGGGCTCGGCGCGACGCCGCGACTACACTCCGCCCCGTCGCACATGGCCCGCATGCCTCCTCCCCTGCCCCGCGCCCTGATCCCGCACCCTCACGTGCGCTGTGACCCGACGGTGCTGTCGGGCAGCCCGCACGTCGCCGGCTCACGCGTGCCCGTGCGGCGGCTGTGGGCGTGGCACCGCGGCGGCACCTCGGTCGAGACGCTCTTCCGACGCTACCCCACGCTCGGGCCCGGCAAGGTGCTCGACGCGCTCGCCTTCGCCTACGACAACGCCGAGCTCATCCAGGCCGACCTCGAGCGCGAGCAGCTCCTGCTCGACGCCAGTGAGCCGAAGACCCCCGGCGGCGTGCCGCTGTCGCAGCTCGCGCTGCCCTTCGCGGCCGCCCCTGCGGGCCCTGCTGCAGTCAAACCCGCGCGCCGACGCCGCTGACGGCGCAGATCCTGCGGGCGCCTTCGACGCGGGAGCGAGGTTCCGGAGAGCCGCGCGGCACACGTCAGACGTCTCTTTACGCGGGTGGCGTCTTCGGCCTAAGGAGGCGCCAACCGGGCCGCTTGGAAGGCTCTGGGGGCCCGCCGTCCATCGTGGAACCGGCGGCTCCTCGAGCCCCGTCCACGCTGGACACCCCGGACCGGCACCGAACCCGCCCCGACGTACTCGGGGTGAGGCCCAGCGGGGCGCGGCCCTCCCGGCTTCGATCGACGATCCTTTTTGGAGGTCTCTCCCATGCGTATGAACCGTTTCAAGATGGCCGCTGCTCCCGTCGTGATGCTCGGCGTGCTGTCGCCCATGCTCATCAACTGCGGCGCTCTCTCCATGATCCCCGGCGCCGACTGCAAGGCGATGGAGACCGGCGATTTCTCGCAGCTCAAGGCCGACGCGAACGTGAAGGGCTTCCTCGAGGCCGCCTTCACCTTCGACAAGCTGGTGCTCGAGATGGAGACCGGCCTCATCGCGGCCTGCGGCGAGCTGGGCAAGTCGCTCGGCATGAGCGACGCGGAGCTCGCGGCCGAGCCCGACGGTGGCAAGGGTGGCGAGAAGGTCTGCGGCGCCGTCTCGGCGAAGCTCGATGCCTTCATGAAGGCGAACGCCTCGGCCCAGCTCTCGGTCGAGATCGGCGCGCCCAAGTGCTACGCCGACATCGAGACGCTCAACGCCTGCTTCGGCACCTGCGGCTCGCCCGTCAGCCCCGGCGAGATGAAGGCGGCCTGCGAGGGCGGCGAGATCTCGGGCGAGTGCTCCGGCAAGTGTGAGGGCTCCTGCAAGATCGAGGCAGGCGCCGAGTGTTCGGGCACCTGCTCGGGCAGCTGCTCGGGCGCCTGTGAGGCGGACTTCTCGGGCACCTGCGGTGGCAAGTGCGACGGCAAGTGCGACGGCAAGGACAGCAAGGGTGCGGCCTGCGCCGGCAAGTGCGAAGGCAAGTGCGACGCGAAGGCCGAGGGCAAGTGCGGCGGCGAGTGCAAGGGCACCTGCTCGGCGAGCTGCGAGGCGAAGGCGGCCGGCGAGTGCAAGGGCACCTGCTCGGGTGGATGCGACGTCGAGATGAAGGCGCCGAAGTGCTCGGGTGAGTTCAAGCCGCCGAGCGTCAGCATCGACTGCCAGGCGCAGTGCACCGCGAAGGCCATGGCGAAGTTCAGCTGTGACCCGCCGACGGTCAAGGTCGTCGCCAAGGGCGAGGCGAACGCGGACATCGAGAAGGTGATCGCCGGCCTCCAGGTCGCGCTGCCGAAGATCGTCGAGATCGGCGTCGGCAAGGGCAAGGCCGTGGCGATGGCCGGCGCTGGCCTCGTGACGCAGATCCAGGGCGCGGCGAGCGGCGCCGCCTCGGGTGGCCTCGAGGTCGTCGGCTGCATGACGGCGGCGGTGAGCGCCTCGGTGAGCGCGGCGGCCTCGGTCGACGTGAACATCTCGGCGAGCGCGAGCGTCAGCGGCTCCGCCTCCGGCTCGACCGGCGGCTGAGGAGGCGGCGTATCCAGCTGCTGCGCGGCTCGCCGTCGGTCGCCCTCCTCGCCCTACGCAGTGTAGGGCTCGGTCGGGCTCCCTGGCTTCGAGCCGCTCGCGACGATGGCTACGCCACCTCGATCGTGGTTCCGAATGTGTGAAGCCCGCGGCACTCGCTGCGGGCTTCGTGCTTTCCATCGCGCGGGCGCGCCGCGCTCAGATCCCGGCGTCTTCGCCGGCGGAGCTCAGGAGCGCCCAGGACATCGTCGCGGTCGTTCGACCCCAAACGAAGCCGCCCTGGGCGAGCGCAGCGATGAGCCCACCGGTGGCGCTGGTGCGCTCGCGCATGCGCACCAGCTCCCGAGCGATCGCCTCTTCGGCGCTCCGCCCTTCGGCGATCGCCATCGCCACCCGATGACCGAGCCCGATCATCAAAATGCCCTCGCCGTCGCCCGTCGCGCTGAGCGCCGCCGACCCAGGCTCGGCGAGCGTGCCGGCGCCGACGATCGGCGAGTCACCCACCCTGCCCGGCCGTTTCCCCACCGTGCCGCCCGTGCTGGTCGCAGCCGCGAGCCTCCCTCGGGCGTCTCGCGCCACGGCGCCGATCGTGCCACCCGCCCAGCCCGCCGGGCTCGTGCCGCCGAGCACCTTGGCGAGGCGTTCTCTCGCCCGCTCGGTCACCAAGGACGCTGGATCGACCGGGGGCAGCCCCCGCTCGCGCGCGAAGCGCGCGGCGCCTTCCCCGGCGAGCAGCACGTGACGCCCTTCTTCGAGCACCGCGCGCGCCGCGTCGATCGGGTTCGCGAACCCACGCAGCGCGCAGACCGCCCCGGCGCGGAAGCGCTCCCCACACGCGATCGCCGCGTCGTGCTCGACCTCGCCGTCGGCGTTGAGCGCCGCGCCGAGGCCGGCGTTGAACTGCGGCAGACGCTCGAGCACCCGCGAGGCCTGCTGAACGGCGTCGAGCGCCGAGCCGCCTTCCGCGATGACTGCGTATCCCGCGCGCGCGGCCTCGCGGCAGCCGGCCACGTGCTCGTCGCGCAGCTGGGGTGGCACGTCGCCCGCGCCGCCGTGCACCAAGAGCCCCACCTCGCCCGCGAGCAGCTGCGTCGTCACCGTCATGCGCGAGACGATGCACGCCGCGCGGCCCGTCGGCAAACCCGGAGCGCCCGCGCCCGGCGACCCCGCCCGAGCGGCCTCGCCTACTCCCTGCGCTCGAGCTCGCCGCGCGCCTCGTACTTGGCGTCGCAGGGCAGCTTCTCGACGAGCGGCGGCTCGGCGGAGAGCTCTGGCCCACAGTCGGAGCCCTCGCGCGCCTCGTAGCGGTAAGCGATGCGCCCGGCGAAGCTCCGATCGTCCTCGTCGAGCTTGCCGCGGATCTCCTCGATGCGCCGGACCACGCAGCCCGCGCGCTCGTCGTTCGGGTCGTCGGACTCGAGCGTCACGTCCACCTCGTAGGCGGAGCGCACCACGAAGGAGCGCTCGTCCTCGTCGAGCGTGCCGACCCAGCGCGACTTGCCGACCTCCCAGACCAGCGAGCGCCCGAGGCGGCTCAGCGACACCTCGAGCTCGATCGAAGGCGCGATGCTCACCTCCGTCTCCTTGCCGCAGCTCGTGGAGTCGAGCTCGGCGGAGAGCGCGAAGGCGCCGATGGGCTCGAGCTCCTGCTCTCCGGCCCCCTGAATCGGCACGCATGCGGCGGCGAGCAACAGGGTGGCGGCTGCGAGTCGGCTCGGCATGGCCTTCGGCTAGCAAGCGGTGGGGTCGAGCGCAACAAACCCGCCGAAGTCGCAGCCGACCAGAAGACATGGAGCCCGAAAGGAGCACCGGCGCCTCCAAAAGAAGAAGCCCGACTCCGAAGAGCCGGGCTCCTGGCCCCTACCTGGAGGCCTCGATCGCTCTGGGCAGGGAGCGTTCTCTCCCTGGGTCCGCAGCGACCGTGGTCACCGCTTCAAGCGGTCAGGACCTCCGCGCAGAAACCCTGTTGATCGATCATGGTGACCTCTCCTCCTCCGGTCGGTGCCGGCACCGTGAGACGCGGGTGCGTGGTTCGCGCCTGCGGAGCGTTCGCCACGCCGGGCGCGAGCTGCCCCGGCCTCGTCGTCGGTGTTCGTGTTCGGGCTGCGAGCACCCGAGGGTGCAGGGAGCCTTTTGTACCCCGTGGCGCCCGGGTGCTCCCGTGCAGGCCCTGTCCTGGAGTGTGTCCCTCCGCGAGGCATGCGCTGAGACTAACAGCGGAAAGTGGGCTCGCAAGCGGAGAGCCGAGGCCCGACGCAAAGGCCCGACGCCGAGGCGCGCACGAGGCGCGGCATGCCTCCCCGCGGCGCGTCGAGCTCTGGTAACGTCCGCCGCGCGATGAAGCTCCAGGTCCCGCTCGAGTCGCTGTACACCTACCTCGGCTTCGCGGGAGTGTTCGTCGCCCTCGTGCTCATCCTCGAGCGCGTGCTACGCGGCCGCAGCCTGGCGATCTTCCACTACGTCGCGGCCGGCGCCGGTTTCCTCGGGCTCGCCTTCGTCGTCGGCAAGCTCGCGCCCGAGCACGCGCGCGCGGTCGACTTCATGAAGGCCGTGGTCGCGCTCACCGCGGCGAGCGGCGTCTTCTACGAGATGCACCGCGCGGGACAGAAGCGCCCCGTCGCCGAGCGCTGGAAGAAGATCGTCGGCGTGACGCTGGCGCTCGCGGCGATCACTTTGTACTTCAACGGGTTCAAGTTCGGCTACCCGAAGTACTACCACCGCTGGGACCAGTACCACTACTACATGGGGGCGAAGTACTTCCCCGAGCTCGGCTACGACGGGCTCTACAAGTGCTCCGCGATCGCCCAGGACGAGCTCGGCACCGCCGACGTCGTCGACGAGTTCGGCAAGAAGCGCAGCTACAACTTCCGCGCCGAGGTCCGCAAGAGCGACAAGACCATCCGCAACCTCTCGGGCGACAACCTGCTCATGAAGGTCGACGAGCTGCTCGCCAACCCCGAGCAGTGCACGAGTCGCTTCAGCCCCGAACGTTGGGAGGCCTACAAACACGACGTCGCCTTCTTCTCGTCGCAGTGCAACCTCGACAAGTACTGGAGCGACATGCAGCGGGACCACGGGTACAACCCGCCTCCCGTCTGGACCCTCGCCGGCTACTTGCTGGGCAACCTCGCGCCCGCCTCGGTGAACTTCATGCAGTTCCTCGCGGCGATCGACCTCTTCTACCTCGCGGGCGTCTTCGTCGTGCTCTGGTGGGCCTTCGGCTGGCGCGTCTTCGCGGTCGGCGCGATCTTCTGGGGCTGCCAGTCGTCGGCGCCCTTCTACTGGACCGGCGGCGCGATGCTGCGGCAGGACTGGCTCTTCTTCCTCGTGCTGGCCGCTGGGCTCACGCGCAAGCGCTACTTCAAGCTCGCGGGTGCGGCGATGGTCTACGCGGGCCTCTTGCGCATCTTCCCGGGCCTCGCGGTCGTCGGCTGGCTCACCGTCACTGGCTGGTACGTCTACCGCCACAAGAAGCTCCGCCCCGAGCACCTGCAGACGATCCTGGGCGGCACGCTCGCCGCGGCGCTGCTCATCGGCGCGAGCCTCGCGGTCGTGGGCACCGACTCCTACCAGAAGTTCTACCACCACACGCTGCGCGTCCACGACCAGACCCCGCTCACCAACCACATGGGGCTCAGGGTGCTCGTCGGGCACAACGTCGGCTCCGGCAAGGAGTCGGGGCGCATGAAGTACACGAAGGACGTCGCGCTGGTCGATCCCTTCGAGGTGTGGAAGCGCATGCGCGTCGAGCGCTACAAGGCCTACAAACCGGTCGCCTACGCGGTGCTCGCCTCGAGCCTCGTCGCCTTCGTGGTCGCGCTCAGGCGCGTGCGTTCGCTCTGGATCGCGCAGTGCCTCGGCCAGGTGTGGATCATCCTCCTGAGCCAGCTCACTTGCTACTACTACTCGTTCATGATCCTGAGCGCGCCGCTCACGCGTGTGCGCAAGGATCTCGAGGTGTGGATCTTCGGCTTCGCCGCACTCAGCCAGTTCGTGTGGATGTTCTTCTACTGGAACGACGACCGCTACACGGCGCTCACGCTGATCTCGCTCCTGCTCTGCTACTTCTTCCTCTTCTCCTTCGCGCCGCGCGACGCGCTGCCTGGTGTCGTCGCGACGAAGCGCAGCCCCGTGAGCTTCTGGGGCGGCCTCCGGCTCGGTGGCCTCATCGCCTCGGCCTCGGGGGTCGCGCTCGCGGCCATGGGCCAGGTCCACGGCGATCGCTGGAGCCGCATCATGGGCGTGGTGACGGCGGCGGCGGGCGCGGCGCTCTTCGCGGCGCAGCTCTGGGCGAACAAACCCAAGCCCGTCGACACCGCCTCGAACGGGCCCACGGCGGCCTGAGCTCGGGGCGCGCGCGGCGCCCCGAGCGGGCGCGTCGAAGCAGTTGACGCGAGCCGCCTTCGCGCGCATCCCCCGAAGGAAGCGCATGCAAGCCCACGTCTCCGAGCCTCCGGTCTCGCGCCCCTCTCCGACCGACGACGACGCCCCGCAGGGCCCCACCGCGTTCCGGCGTGTGCCGCGCACGGGCGTCATCTTCGTGATGAACGAGGCCGGGCGCCTCGGCTACACCTACAAGGCCGAGCCGGGCGAAGACGACTGGTGCAACCTCGGTCAAGGCATGCCGGAGATCGGTCCTCTGCCCGGGGCGCCGCCCCGCTGCGAGAGCGTCGACATCTCTCTCGGCGACCAGGAGTACGCGCCGGTCGCGGGTGTGAGCGAGCTGCGCGAGGCCATCGCGGAGTTCTACAACCGCGCCTACCGCAGGGGCCTGCCGTCGAAGTACACCGCCGAGAACGTCGCCGTCTCCGGTGGAGGCCGCGCCGCGCTCACGCGCGCCGCCGCCGCGCTCGGCCAGATCAACCTCGGCCATTTCCTGCCCGACTACACGGCCTACGAAGAGCTGCTCGACATCTTCCGCCTCTTCTCGCCCATCCCGATCGCGCTCGAGGCCGAGCGTCAGTACGCCTTCAGCGTCGGCGACCTCAGGCGCGAGATCCAGGGCCGCGGCCTCGGCGCGCTCTTGCTCTCGAACCCCGGCAACCCGACCGGAAAACACATCCGTGGCGAGGAGCTCGCCGCCTGGGTGGCCACCGCGCGCGAGCTCGACTGCACGCTGCTCTTCGACGAGTTCTACTCGCACTACGTCTACGGACTCGGAGGCGCAGCGCCCATGGAGAGCGCCGCGCGCTACGTGGAAGACGTGAACCGCGACCCGGTCGTGCTCTTCGACGGCCTCACCAAGAACTGGCGCTATCCGGGCTGGCGCGTCACGTGGACCGTGGGGCCGAAGTCGGTCATCGACGCCGTCTCCTCGGCGGGCAGCTTCCTCGATGGTGGCGGCTCGAAGCCGATGCAGCGCGCCGCCCTGCCCTTGCTCGAGCTCGAGCACGCCCAGGCGGAGACGGCCGCCATCCAGGCGACCTTCGCGAAGAAGCGCCAGATCCTGCTCGACGGCCTGCGCAAGCTCGGCGTCGTGGTCGACGTGGCGCCCGAGGGCACCTTCTACGTGTGGGGTTCGGTCGCCGAGCTGCCCCCGTCGATCAACGACGGCATGGGCTTCTTCCGCGCGGCGCTCGACCACCAGGTGATCACGGTCCCTGGTCAGTTCTTCGACGTGAACCCGGGCAAACGCCGGCATGGGCGCACCTCGCGCTTCGCGCGCCATCTGCGCTTCTCCTTCGGCCCCTCCGAGGACGTGCTCGTCCGCGCGCTCGCGCGTTTCGAGGCGATGATCGCCGCCCACCGCTGAGCGAAGCGGCTCGGCGATCGGGGCCTCGGGGTCGGGAGACCCAGCGCCCACGGGCCCCGCCGCCGGCTCGGCCGTGCGGCGAAACCTCTTGGCCGACGCTGGATACGCGACTAGGGTTTTTCGCGCCGTCGGGGGTCACGGCTTCCGCGCGGCGAACTTCCATGGGGGTCGCTCGTCGGAGCAGCCCCGCTCGGCAGCACGGAGCCCGCACCGGCGGAGGTCCTTCACGCGTGGGCGCCGCCCTCGCTGGGCCTGGGCAAAGCCCCCGCTCCGGCTCGACGCCAACCACGACGGAGACCGAACATGAACATCTCTTACCGCTCGAGCGCACTCTTCGCGCTCGCCCTGCTCGCCCCGCTCGCCGCGGGCTGCAGCGGGGTCGTCGCCTTTGAGGGCAAGACGCCGATCGCCGTCGCCGGCGACCCGCCGCCGGTCGTGAAGCCGCGGCCCGTCGTCAAGCGAGAGGCGGCGCGTGTCGTCGTCACCGACAAGTCGATCGACATCAAGGAGAAGATCCAGTTCGACCTGAACTCTCCGAAGATCAAGCCCGAGAGCGACTCGCTCCTCACCGAGATCGCCAAGGTGATGAACGACAACGCGAACCTCAAGAAGATCCACATCGAGGGTCACGCGAGCTCGGACGGCAACCCGCAGCAGAACCTGCAGCTGAGCGACGCGCGCGCCAAGGCCGTGAAGCAGTGGCTGGTCAGCGTCGGCAAGGTCGACGAGGCGCGCCTCACCGCCAAGGGCTACGGTGACAAGCAGCCCATCGCCGACAACAACACCGAAGAAGGCCGCATCGCGAACCGCCGCGTCGAGTTCAAGATCGTCGAGCGCGCCAACGTCGCCGAGGCCAGCAAGTGAGCCGCGCGCGCGGACAGAAGGAGACCCCGATGAACTCGAAGAGCCTCAGCTTCGTCGCCCTCACGCTCGCTTTCGCCACCGGCTGCAGCTTCGCCGCCCGCTCCCCGGACATGTACCGGGAAGACGTGCAGAAGCTGCTCGACGGCCAGAGCGCCAGCGTCCAGTCCTGCTTCGAGACCGCCCTGAAGGCCGACAAGGCCGCAGGCGGCACCGTCACCGTGCGCTTCACCGTCGCCAAGGAGACGGGCGCGTTCGAGAACGCCTCGGTCGACGCTGCCCGCACCACGGCGCCCGAGGCCGTCTCGCAGTGCGTGCTCAAGTCGCTCGAGGGCCTCGTGCTCCAGCCCGGCGACGCCCAGCAGGGCGACGCGACCTTCGCCTGGGAGTTCCGCGCGAACCCCGCGAAGGAGGTGCTCGCGCCGGCCGAGCCCGGCACCGAAGAGCCGCCGGCGAGCTGAGCGGCAGAGCTGAGCGGCCGAGGCTCGGCTCCCGAGCTGAACCGACATGACGGCGCTCCAGGCCTCGCGAGGTCTGGAGCGCTTTCGTATGCCGAGGTCTTCGACGGCCTGAGAGGCTCAGGCGAGCGCGCGGCGCTGCCGGGCAGACTCGGGCAGGTGCGCGATCTGCCCTCGGATGAGCTCCCGCGCGATGCGGTCCATCCAGTCGATCGACAGACCGAGCGCGAGCCCTCCGTCGCCGTCGCGGCGGCCGTGCACGACACGCGCCACGGTGGCCTCGGCGTCGACGAAGCTGCGCGAGTACGGCGCCATGAAGCTCACGATGAGGCTCTCGCCCGTGAGCACGCGCATGCGCGGCACGACGAGCATGCCCCCCTCGGACAGCTCGACCATGCGGTCGGCGACGAGCGCGAAGTCTCTCTCGCGGACGACCTGGCAGGGCATGCGCAGGGCGTGGCGTGAGGGGCGGCGGGGGACATATCGGCTGGTTCGAACTCGCATCGGCGGACCTCCGATGAAGAGCGTAGTCACCCTCGCCGCGCGGGGACCAATGTTCTACAAGCACCTACCCGGAGGAAAGACATGCCGACCGTCACGCTGACCCACACGATCGACTGCGACGAAGCCACGTTCTGGAAGTGGTTCCTCGACCGCGAGTTCAACGAGAAGCTCTACCGAGGCGCGCTCGGCTTCCCGGAGTGGAACATCGTCGAGCAGACCGAAAGCGACACCGAGATCCGCCGCAAGACGAGCGGAAAGCCGCGCCTGAAGGACATCCCCGGCCCGGTGGCGAAGCTCATGGGCGACAGCTTCGGCTACACCGAGGTCGGCAGCATGGACAAGAAGACCAAGGTCTGGAAGTGGAAGCTCACGCCGAGCACGCTCGCCGACAAGGTCCGTCAGGAGGGCAGCCTGCGCATCGAGCCCGCCGGTGAGGGCAAGGTGAAGCGCACGGTGGAGCTCTTCATCGAGGCCAAGGTCTTCGGTATCGGCGGCATGCTCGAGAGCACGACCGAGAAGCAGCTGCGCGACGGCTGGAACGACAGCGCGGTCTTCATGAACAAGTGGGTCGCCGAGCACAAGTGACGAACGATTCCGTGGGGGGCGGCGTCGAGGGCGACGGAGAGGCGCGACGGCGACCTTGCCTCGTCCGAGGGTGGTGATCGTCGGGGGCGGCTTCGCCGGGCTGGAGGTCGCGCGCAGGCTCGCGCGCGCGCCGGTCGACGTGACGCTGCTCGATCGCACCAATCACCACACCTTCCAGCCGCTGCTCTACCAGGTCGCCACCGCGGGCCTGAACCCGGCGGATATCGCCGCGCCGATCCGGCGCATCCTGCGCGATCAGCGCAACGTCACCGTGCTGCTCGGCGACGTGCTCGACGTCGACGTGGCCGCGAGAGAGCTGCGCCTCGAGGACGACAGTCGCATCGACTACGACTACCTCGTCGTCGCGACGGGCGTCACGCACTCCTACTTCGGCAAGGACGAGCTCGCCGAGTTCGCGCCGGGCCTGAAGACGGTCGACGACGGCCTGTCGATCCGGCAGCGCATCTTCCTCGCCTTCGAGGAAGCCGAGCGCAGCGCCGACGACGCGAAGGCCGTCGAGGCCTGGCTCTCCTTCGTGGTCGTCGGCGCGGGCCCCACCGGGGTCGAGCTCGCGGGTGCGCTCGCCGAGATCGCCAAGCGCACCCTGCCGCGCGAGTTCCGCCGCATGAACCCGGCGCGCGCGCGTGTGCTCCTGCTCGAGGGCGGCGATCGTGTGCTGCCCGCCTACTCCCGAGAGCTCAGCGCGAAGGCCGAGCGCTCGCTCGAGAAGCTCGGCGTCGAGGTGCGCACCGGTACCCGGGTCCAAGGCGTCGACGCCGAGGGCGTCGACACCGACCAAGGCCGCATCGGTGCGCGCACCGTGCTCTGGGCCGCAGGCGTCGCGGGCTCCCCACTCGCGAAGAGCCTCGGTGTGCCGCTCGACCGCGCAGGGCGTGTGCTCGTCGAGCCCACGCTGTCGATCCCCGGCCACGACGAGGTCTTCGTCGTCGGCGATCTCGCGCACGTCGAGCAAGACGGCGAGCTGGTGCCGGGCGTGGCGCCCGCGGCGACACAGGGAGCGCGTATCGTCGCGTCGAACATCCTCGCGACGCTGAGCGGCAAGCCGCGCGTGCCGTTCCGCTACGTCGACAAGGGCATGATGGCGACGATCGGCCGCGCCGCGGCCGTCGCGCGCATGGGCAAGCTCGAGCTCTCCGGCCTCGTCGCCTGGCTGGCCTGGCTCTTCATCCACATCCTGTTCCTGATCGGCTTCAAGAACAGGCTGATCGTGCTCATCCAGTGGGCCTGGGCCTACCTGCGCTTCGACCGCGGCTCGCGCCTGGTGCACGGCGGCGTCTCGTCGCGTTCGATCGAGCCGCCCGTGCTGTCGTCGCGAGCCGTCGCACACGCGAGCCCGACGTCGAACACGGCGTCGGAGGCAGAGCCCGCGAGGCGATGAGCTGAACGAGGGCCTCGGAGGGCGACCGAGGCCTCGGACGAGGCCATGGAACACGAGAGCGGAGCCGCCCTTCGGTCGGGCGAGCTCCGCTCGCGGGCACGAACGCTGGCGCGCTCGCGAATCGCGCCTCAGTCGGTGGCGAGCGCGCCCTCTTCGGTGAGGCCGTTCACGGCTCGCTTCGCGCGGCGGCGGATGTCGACGTGCAGCGACTCGTCGAAGTTGATGGCGCTGAAGCAGGCGCGCGCCTCCATCTTCTTGCCGAGCCCGGCGTAGGCCTCGCCCTCGTTCCAGCGCAGGCGCCAGTCGCGCGCCTTCATGTCGCCGAGCTTCGCGACGTCGTCGAGGATCTCCTGGTAGCGCTGCTGCTTGGTGAGCTCGTGCCAGAGCTCGCTGCGCAGATCGTCGTCGGCGGGCGAGAGATCGACGGCCTTCTTCAAGAGATCGATCGCGTCTTCGGCGCGGCCGACGACGAGCAGCGCGCGCGCGAGCGTGCGCCACACGTTGGGCACGGTGGCGTGCGCCTCGGCATATTCGGTCAGCGCCGGGACGATCGCGTGCACCTTCTGGATGTCGTTCGGATCGTCGGGCCAGAACTTGAGCATCAGCGCGATGAGGTCGCCTGGGTCGAGCTCGAGTGCGCGCTCGACCGCCGCGTTCGCGCCGGCCGTGTCGCCACGCTCACCGAGCGTGCGCGCGAGCTCGACCTGGGCCGCCGACGAGCTCGGAGCCAGCGCCACGTAGGCCTTCGCGGCGGCGAGTGCGTCGTCGAGCCTGCCGAGCGAGCGCAGCGCGCCGACCTTGGCGAGCGCGGCGCGCTCACGCTTCTTGTCGTCGCCCTCGAGCGACGCTGCGCGCTCGGCGGCCTCGAGCACCACGGCCCAGCGCTGCTCGCGCTCGTGGTAGGCGATCTGCTCGAGGTAGAAGTCGAGGCTGCGCGGCTCCTTGTCCCACTCGCCGGTGAGGTAGTCGACGACCGCGTCGGCGCGCACGTAGAGCAGCGAGCTCGCGTCCTTCGGGTTCTCGTAGATCTTCGCGAGCACGCCGAGCTTGGACATCGCCTCGAGCGCGCCGGCGTGATCCGGCTTCGCCTCGAGCGCGAGCACGAACTCGTTGGTCGCTTCGTCCTTGTTCTGCATGGCCACGTGCACTTGCGCGAAGGCGACGTGGAACTCCGCGTCGCCCGCGTAGGTGGCGTGGATCTTCTTGAAGTGCTTGAGCGCGGCTTCGTACTCACCCTTGTTGGCGAGCGCGCTGGCGAGGTTGAGCTTGGCGTTGTGATCGTTGTCGTCGAGGACGGTGATCTTCTTGAGCGTCGCGATCGCCTTCTCGAAGTCCCCTTCGGCGAAGGCCTTCTGCGCGCGGTCCCAGAGCGGCCCCTTGTCGACGAAGGCCTCCCAGGCCACGACCATCGCGCCGTTCTTCTTACGCCAGGCGTTGTTCTTGCCGATCTCGGTGTTGTTCAGGAAGTCGCTTACCCACTTGCGCGCGTCGCTCGCCTGCAGGCCCGCTTCGGCGAGGGCCTCGAACTTCTCCTTCGGCACGGGCAGCTGCGTGGGCAGCCCCTGGCGCTTGGCCATGGAATCGTCGAGGTTGATGAAGACCCACTCGCCACCTTCGCCGCTCATGGGAGCGACCGTAGCGGTCAAGTCCGGCTTGGATCAAGGGTTGCCACGTGCATCTGGCAGATGGCTCGCGGCGGCGAAGCCGCGCCCGGCCAGGCTTCAGCCCAGCAGCAGCGCGACGAACATCACGAGCGCGAGCGCGAGCGCGAAGGCGAGGCCGAGCGCGAGCCAGAGCGGCAGGCCGAGCACCTCCCCCTCGAGCAGACGCCTCATCTGCCCCGCCGGGGAGATCGCCTGCTCGGAGGCAGGCGGCCGCACCGAGGGCGGCACGCTCGGGCGCCGTTCGAGCGGCGGGGCCGCATACGAAGGAGGAAAGCCGGTGGCGGCCGGGAAGCCTCCCGATGCGCGGATTCCACCCGAGCCGGGCTCGCCCGCCGCGAAAGAGGGCCGCGACGGCGCCGGCGAGGGCGCCGAGGAGGCGGGCCCGACCTCGCCCTCGTGGGCCACGACCTCCCCACCGAGGGACGACTCACCGCGCGCGATGTTCTGCTCGATGCGACGGGCCTCGGAGAGCAGACCGCCAGCTTGTGAGGCGCCGCCCGAGGCGAGCAGCTGCAGGGCATCGGACGCGAGCTGTGCCGCGTCTGCGCCGAGCTGCGCGAGCACGGCGCGGTGCGCAGCGCGCTTCGCCGCCTCGTCGGCCCGTTCGCGGAGGAGCTTCGCGTGGGCGAGCACGCGCTGGGCCTCGGCGCGCAGGGCCTCTCCGTCCTCCGGTGCGCCGGCTCCCTGCGCCGCTTGCTGGAGCGTCGGTGGCCCGACGGGCGCCGGGCCGCGACCATAGGCCGAGAGGTCGGGTCTGCGCTGCGGGCGGGTCGGGAGCTCCTCGGCGTCCTCCGGCTCGGTGGGTGGCGCTCGGCGAGCCGAGCGCAGCAGCGCAGCCTGCGCCCCGCTCCGGGCGTGCACGTCCGTGGTGCGCTGATCGCTCTCGTCATCGACCCCGTATCCAGGGCTCGGGTTCGGGCGGGCGGCGGCTGGAGAGCGCGTGGGCTGGACGATCGTCGGAATCTCCTCCGACCACTCCGCCCCCGAGTCGACCAGGGAGGGCACACCGTGAGGCTCGAACGCGCCCGCAGGCCGCGGCCCCACGTCGGTGGCGTCGTCGGCCCCGGGCCGCCGCAGACGACGCCGCGCCGGCGAGGCGGAGGTCGTCTCGTGCCGGGACGTCCCGGCCTCGGTGCCGGTCCGCCCTCGCCTCGAGCGCGTCGGCCCAGCGCGGGGAGGCTGTTCGCGAGGCGCGCCTCCCGCCTGACCGGTCGTGCCGCGGAACTCGCCCGCGACGGCTCGCTCGAACCAGCGCATCTGTCGCATGGCGTTGCGGCGCACGAAGCGGCCGAGCGCGTCTTCGTTGCCCTCTGCGTAGCCGTGGATGTCGAGCCAGTGCAGCAGCCGACTCCTCACCTCCGCTGCCGTGCGAGGCCTTCGCTCCGGGTCTCGCTCGAGCAGCTGGTGAACCACCGAGACGAGCTCTCGATCGATCTTCGGGCGCAGCTCACCGAGATCGGCGTGCGGCTGCGTGGCCACCTGCTCGAAGACCTCGAGCTCGCTGCCGCTCGACCAAGGGTGCACCCCCGTGAAGAGCTCGAAGAGCACGACGCCGAGCGAGAACAGATCCGCTCGGCCATCGAGCGCCTCGGCGCGGGCTTGCTCGGGCGCCATGTACTGCGGGTGCCCCTTGAGCAGGCCCGTGAGCGTCTTGCTCATGCGCTGCTTGGCCTTCGCCAGCCCGAAGTCGGTGATCTTCGTCTGCCCGGCGAAGCCCACCAGCACGTTGCCGGGCGTGAGATCGCGATGCACGAGGTGCAGCGGCTCCCCGGTCGTCGAGCGCAGCGCGTGCGCCGCCGCGAGCCCTGCCGACAGCTCCGCGCCGAGGTGCACGACCATGCGCTCGGTGAAGGCCTCGCCAGTCTCGAAGACCGTCTTCATGAGCCGGGCGAGCGACACACCCTCGACGAGCTCCACGGCGAGGTACATGCCCTGGGCGTCGTGGCCCCAGCCGACGACCTCGACCACGTTGGGGTGCCGGAGGGCCGCGGTCATCCACGCCTCGTCCTCGAACATCGTGACGAACTCGGGGTCCTCGGCGACGTGCGGGTGCAGCCGCTTCACCGCGATGAGGCGCCCCACGCCCGCGCCCGGCCCCGTGACGCGACAGAGGTCGACCCGCGCAGTGGGGCCCGTCGCGATCTCGGCCAGCGCCTCGAACACGAGCGGCGATGGTTGCCTTGCGCCCGCCGACATGCGGGGCCGAGCCTAACACCAAGGCTCGCCGCCGGATCAGCCTCGCGTCGCGGCCTCGCGTCTCAGCCGCGCGCAGCAGCCACCGCGGCCGGCAGGCCCGAGGGCGTGGCGCGCAGGTGAACGTCGAGGTGGTCGTCCTTCGAGCGGATGGCGCGCACCCCGAGCACCGGGGTCGCGATCGCGAGCAGCTTGCGCAGCTTCGCGTGGGTCTCGACCTTCGGGATCTTCATGACGTCGACCACGATGCGGTCGTCCTTGGCGTCGACGATCATCGGAGGCCGCTTCGGGATGAAGGCCACGAGGTTGCCCGGCTTCGAGAGGTCGAGCGCCCCCGACTGCACGAGCGCGGCGATCGGTGACTGCGTGCCCTCGAGCACCTCGAGGCGCAGCTCCGAGATGCGCGTACCGACGCGGATCTCGTCGGCGGTGACGCGCAGCTCCTCGACGAAGACGACGAGCGAGACGCGCAGTGAGGTGCCCATCGCGTCGACCGTCATCGAGATGCGCAGCCCGGGCGGAGCACTCTCGATGGCGATGTCCTTGGGCATCTTCTTCCCGCCGCCGAGCTCGCGCGCGAAGTAGCGGAGCGCGTCGAGCGGCACCCCGATGCGCAGCCCGAGCGCGCCGCGCAGCGCGCGCACGACCTCCTCCGGGTGCTGCTGCAGGTAGGACTTCGCTGCGGAGAGGATCGCCTTCGGGTCGGGCCGAGCCATGGTGGGGCGCTAGCGAAACATCGGGCCGCTCGCGTGGCAAGCGGCCTCGCAGCGCGCTCCGCGCTCGCCCGGCTCAGAGCCTGCGGTGCCTGAGCGCGGGCAGACTCGCCCTCACCCGTTCGGTCATCGCGGGGTCGATCTCGGCGACCACGACGCCCTCGCCTTCGGAGGCCTGGGCAACGATCTCGCCCCAGGGATCGATGATGCAGCTCTTGCCGAAGGTGCGTCGCCCCCCCGGGTGCTCGCCCCACTGCGCGGCCGCGACGAGCCAGGACTGGTTCTCGATGGCGCGGGCGCGCAGGAGGACCTGCCAGTGGTCCTTGCCCGTCATCAGCGTGAAGGCCGCGGGCACCACCAAGAGCTCGGCGCCGAGCGCCGAGAGCCTGCGGTACAGCTCCGGGAAGCGCAGGTCGTAGCAGACGGACAGGCCGATGCGCTGCCCGAGCGCCTCGAGCAGCACCGGCTCGTCGCCCGCGCTCGTCGCGGCGCTCTCGCGGTAGGTCTGGCCGTCGCCGACCTCGACGTCGAAGAGGTGGATCTTGCGATAGACGGCCCGGAGCTGCCCCTCGGGATCGAACGCCACGCAGGCGTTGTAGGGCCGCGTCGGATCCGGCGCGCGCTCCGGCATGCCACCGGCGACGATCCACACCGCGCTCGCGCGCGCGGCGTCACGCAGCGTGCGCACGATCGGCCCGCTGCCGTCGAGCTCCTCCGCGATGCGCAGCTTCTCCTGCTCGCCGCCCATGAAGGCGAAGTTCTCGGGTAGCACGACGAGCTCGGCCCCACGCGCACGCGCACGCTCCACCAGCTCGGTGGCGCGGCGGAGGTTCGCGTCGAGATCGTTTCCGCTCGTGAGCTGGACTGCACCGACGACGACGCGAGAACGGTTCGCTTGGCCCACGGCCCCATCGTAGCCCTGAGCGAGCACTCCAAGCGTCGCGATCCGCGCTATCCTCCCGGGTGACCGAAGATGGCCGGACGGCAAGACCCGACGACGGCGGCGATGCAGGAGTACGGGGCTCCGGCCTCGCCGGACAACCCACGCGGCACACGCGCTGGGTTGGTGTTGCTGTACGCGCCGTCCTTCGAGCAGTTCCCGCCCGCGCAGCTCCTCAGTGAGCGCGATCTGGTGATGGGGCGCGAGCCGGGCTCGGGCATCTGCATCTCCGAGGGCGCCGTCTCGCGCCAGCACGCGCGCATCCGCTTCCAGGACGGGCGTTGGCTCATCAGCGATCTCGGCAGCCGCAACGGCACCCTGGTCGACGGGCAGTTCATCCACGAGGTGGTGCTCGAAGACTTGCACGAGATCCGCGTCGGAGACGCCATCTTCAAGTTCGTCGCGGCGGGCGCCGAGAGCTTCGCGGCCTACCGCATCGACGGCGCCATCGTCGACCCGGCCGCCGCGCGGAACGCCCCCGCGTCGCTCACGGGCATCGTGGGCGGCTACCAGATCCGCGCGCTGCTCAGGGCCGTGCAGCGCGTGGCCAAGAGCGAGATCTCGGTGGTGGTGCTCGGCGAGAGCGGCACCGGCAAGGAGCTCTTCGCGCGCGAGCTGCACACCGCCAGCATGCGTCGCGGATCCTTCCAGGCGGTCAACTGCGCGGCCATCCCGGCGACGCTGCTCGAGAGCGAGCTCTTCGGCTACAAGCGCGGAGCCTTCAGCGGCGCCGATCGCGACAAGGTGGGCCTGGTGAAGGCCGCCGACGGTGGCACCCTGTTCCTCGACGAGATCGGCGACATGCCGCTCGACGCGCAAGCCAAGCTCCTCCGCGTGCTGCAGTCGAAGGAGATCATCCCCGTAGGCGCGACCTCACCGGAGCGGGTCGACGTGCGCATCGTCTGCGCGACCCACCGCGAGCTGGCGCGTCTGCAGCGCGAAGGTCGCTTCCGCGGCGACCTCTACGCGCGCCTCAACGAGTACAGCGTCGCGCTGCCTCCGCTGCGCGAGCGCAAGGAAGACGTCTACGCGCTCGTGCGGGCGATGCTCGCGAAGCACGGGCGCCCGGAGCTCGAGGTCAGCTTCCCGTTCATGACGGGCCTGCTCCACTACGACTGGCCCTTCAACGTGCGGGAGCTCGAGGCGGCGATCAAGCGAGCGATCGCGCTCGTCGACGGCCCCGTGCTCGAGGCGCCTCAGCTGCCCGACGTCGTGAAGGAGGCGATGCGGGAGTACGCCTCCCGTACGAGCGACGGGAGCCCGCGCACCCCGGGCGCCTTCGCCGACCCCTCCTCCGTCTCGCGCTCGGGTCCTTCACGGGAGCTCGCCCCCGCGCCCGCCGACCACGCACGCCCGGCTCGCTTCGGCACCCCCAGCGAGGAGGAGCTGCGCGCCTTGTTGCTGCACCACCGAGGCAACGTCGCCGCGGTGGGGCGCGAGTTCGGCAAGGAGCGCATGCAGGTCCACCGTTGGATGAAGCGCTATCAGATCGACATCACGCAGTACCGCTGAACGCGGCCTCGCTCCGCCCCCCGCGCAGCTTCGCTCCGCCTCTACACCGCTTCGCGCTGCTCCGCGCAGCTCGCAGCCACGCGGGGACCGCGTCTCAGTTGCAGCTGCTCGCACCGCCCTGCCCGCCCGAGACGCCGCAGAGCCGGCTGCACGCGGTGCAGTAACAGCCGTGGAGCGTGTCGGCGCGGGCGCGCGAGAGCGCGGGGATCGCGAGGCAGGTCTGGAAGCAGTCCTCGTCGAAGGGCGCGCAGTTCGGCAGGCAGAGCGAGACGGCCACGGAGCAGTCGAGGTCCTCCTCGCAGGCGTTGAAGGCGAAGGCGCACTCGGCGAGCTGCACGCTGAACTTGCAGGTCTCGCAATCGTCGTTCGCGTTCAGGTCCGAGATGCAGGCGCAGAGCGGCAGCGAGACGGCGCCGCCACCGCCCTGCCCGCCGCCGCCGCCGGCGCCGCTCGACGAGCTCGTGCTGGAGCTGGTGCTCGTGCTCGTGCTCGCGCCGGTCGACGAGCCCGTGGAGCCAGGGAAGAAGTTCCCATCGAGCCCCATGTCGCTCGGAGCGGGACCCTCGTTGGAGTCGAAGCAAGCCGCTGCGCCGAACAGCAGGGCCAAGACCGTGAGGGAGGCTCGAGCGCGCATGCCCCCACCATACACCTCTCCCGCCGAGCTTCCCAAGGACCCGCCGGCCGCACGCCAGCGGTGCTAGGCGGAGGCCATGGCTCGTTTCGCTCCGCTCGCGGCGCTGCCCGCTCCCGTGGTCGGCCTGGCCAAGGAGATCTTCCGTCACGTGCTGCGCCGCCCCGTCGCGGGCGTGGCCGTCGTGGCCACCCTGGACGACGGGCGGCTCGTACTCGTTCGACGAGGAGACACGGGCACTTGGGCCCTGCCGGGCGGCACGGTCGAGTGGGGCGAGACGCTCGAGTCCACGCTGCATCGCGAGCTCGCCGAGGAGGCGGGCATCGACGAGGCCGAGTACGCGGGCCTCGTCGGCGTCTACTCTCGCCCGGACCGCGATCCGCGCTTCCACGCCCTCACGATCGTCGTACGCGCCAAGGTCTCGGCGCCGGTGCGACCACCGAAGAACCGGCTCGAGATCCCCGAGGTCGGCCTCTTCGAGCCCGATCGCGTGCCGAGCCCGCTCGCGATGTCGATGGACGACTTCCTCGAGGCCGCGCGCCGAGGTGGTCCGCCCGTCTTCGAGTGAAGGACCGCGCGCCCAGGTCGTTCACTGGGGCGCTACCAGCGCACGTCCTGGTGCTCGGTCACGCCGGGTAGATCGATGGCGAGCTCCTCCCCGCCGTGCCGCAGCGTCCCCGTGAACCGGCCGACCGGCTGCACGAAAGCCGAGCGCACGAGGCCGAGGTTCTTGTGCTCCTCGTGCACCGCGGCCGCCTCGAAGCGCAGGTCGAGCGCGCCGCAGGTGGTCCGGATCACCCAGGGTGACATGGGGTTCTTCACGTCGTACTCGAAGCGCCCCTCGCCGAGCGGGATGAGCTCGTCGCCCAGCCAGGCCGCGCACTCGGCTTCGCCGACGAAGCCCTCCACGAGGTTGAACGCGAGCAGCCGCCCATCTCGCGTGCGCCCGAGACCGAGCGCCCAGCGCCACGCCGTGTGGCGCGCGAGCAGGCCGTGCGTGTGGTCGAAGGCCGCGAGCCCGTCTTCGAGCACGAAGCGCCGGCCGCCCGCCACGACCTCGCCCGTCGCCCTGGCGATGCGCTTCTCGGTGGCGTTCGCGTAGCCGCCCTCGACGGGCACGAAGGCGCCGATCGCGGGCGCCTCGAGCGGCTCGAAACGCGCCGACGCGTGGACGGGCAGCCCATCCCGACCCGCGAGGTCGAGCCTGAGCTCGCCATCGCCGAGCTGTAGCCGTACGCCCGGCGATACGAAGCGCGCCGAGCGCCCGAGCGGGCCGTGATCAGCGAAGCTCGCGCCTCGCCCTGGCAGGAGCAGGCTCCGATCCACCAAGAACCGCCCGCGCTCGCGGTCGAGCGCGAAGACGATCGCCGTCGACGCGTAGCCGAGCCCGACGATCGCCGCGCCCACGAAGACCCGCGCGTCGGCGAGCGCCACGTAGGTCCAGCGCTTCTGGTGGGTGAGGCGGTAGAGCGGCGCCACCTTCGCCTCGTGGAGGTCCATGCGAGGCAGCGCGCCTCGGAAGGAGCCGTGGCGGGGTCCGCCCGCCTCGAAGAGCGCGCTCGGAGCAGGGAGCAGCGTGTGCACCTCGCGAAGCTAGCAGAAGCGTCGCTCCTCGCGGGCCCGGCCCCCGCCGGCGGGCGCGCCTCGAGGTCCGAGGCTCCCCGCTCCCGCTCCGGCCGCGCAGCCACTATGCTCCCGCGCATGTCGCGCCTCCCGCCTCCGCCCGTGAACGAGCCCGTCCTCAGCTACGCGCCGCGCTCCCCGGAGCGCGCCTCGCTCTCGGCGGAGCTCCTGCGACAGAAGGGCGAGATCGTCGACATTCCGATGGTGATCGACGGCAAGGAGGTGCGCACCGGCAGCCTGCTCGAGGCGCGCTCGCCGCACGAGCACCAGCGCGTGCTCGGGCGCGCTCACCAGGGCGGCGCCGACGAGGTCCGTGCCGCGATCGACGCCGCGCTGCGCGCGCGCGCGGGCTGGGCGGCGCTGCCGGTCTCCGAGCGCGTGGCGGTCTTCCTGCGGGCCGCGGAGGCCCTGGCGACGAAGGACCGCGCGCGCATCAACGCTGCCACGATGCTCGGTCAGAGCAAGACCGCCTACCAGGCCGAGATCGACGCTGCCTGCGAACTCGTCGACTTCCTGCGCTTCAACGCCCACTGGGCCGCGAGCTTGCTCGAGCAGCCCGCCCAGGCCCCGGGCATCTGGAACCACGTCGAGCCTCGCCCACTCGAGGGCTTCGTCGCGGCGATCACGCCGTTCAACTTCACCGCGATCGCCGGCAACCTCCCCACCGCGCCCGCGATGCTCGGCAACGTCGTCGTATGGAAGCCCTCTCCGAACGCGCTGCTCGCGGCCCACCACGTGATGAGCGTGCTGCGCGACGCGGGCCTGCCCGACGGCGTCATCAACCTCGTCATGGGCGACGCGCCCTCGATGGTGGGGCAGCTGGTCGATCACCCCGAGCTCGCCGGCGTGCACTTCACCGGCTCCACGGCCGTGTTCCGCTCGATCTGGAGGCGCGTGGGTGAGCGCATCGACGGCTACCGGAGCTTCCCTCGCCTGGTCGGCGAGACGGGCGGAAAGGACTTCGTCTTCGCCCACGCCTCCGCCGAGCTCGACGCGCTGACGACCGCGCTCGTGCGCGGCGCCTTCGAGTTCCAGGGGCAGAAGTGCTCCGCCGCCTCTCGCGCCTACGTGCCACGCTCGATCTGGCCCGCCCTGCGAGAGCGCCTCGTCGACACGGTGCGCACGATCACCATGGGCGACGTCTCGGATCTGTCGAACTTCATGGGCGCGGTGATCGACCAGCGCGCCTACGCGCGCCTGCGCGCCGTGCAGGAGGAGGCGAAACACGACACCCGCTACCGTGTGGTGTGCGGCGGAGGCGGGAGCGACGAAGTCGGCTACTTCGTCGAGCCCACGATCGTCGAGTCGCTCGCCCCGGACACGCGGCTCATGAGCGAGGAGTTCTTCGGCCCCGTGCTGGGCGTGTTCGTCTACGACGACGCCGAGGTCGAGCGCGCGCTCGAGCTCTGCGATCGCACCGGAGGCTACGCGCTCACCGGCGCCGTGTTCGCGCGCGACCGCGGCTTCGTCGAGCACGCGAGCCGTAGGCTCTCGGACGCCGCGGGCAACTTCTACATCAACGACAAACCCACGGGTGCGGTCGTCGGTCAGCAGCCCTTCGGTGGCGGGCGCGCGTCGGGAACGAACGACAAAGCAGGCAGCCCGCTCAACCTCCTGCGCTGGGCGAGCCCGCGCTCGGTGAAGGAGAACCTCTGCCCACCGACGCGCATCGGCTACCCGTCGACCGAGCCGGGCTGAAGCAAACTCATCGCTACTGCAATCATCGCGCGGGCTCCGTCCCGGCGGCAGGCTGGGCTCGGCGAGCGCCTCGTCCCTCACGCCGCCGAGCAGCTTTGCTGCCTTGCATCACGAAAGTGCGCGTTGTAGTCGCGTCCTGGAGTGAGCGTCGGGGGGGTTCCCCGGCTTCGCCGCTCGGGATCGCAGGAGGATGGCAACGATGACTTCGAAGTACTTCGTGGGTTTGATGGCTGGGCTCACGCTCGTCGGCGCGGCCGTCGGCTGCGGCGACGACACCTCGGGCACCGGTGGCGGCGGCACGGGCGGCGATCCCTCGACGACGACGACCACGACCACGAGCGTCACGGTCACCACCACGACGACCGGCAGCTCCACGGGCGACGGCAACGACAGCATCGAGACCGCCGTCGAGATGGAGACGAACCAGGGCGTGCAGTTCGCCGAAGGCGATCTGGCCGATGGTGGCGACCCCTCGACCGACGTCGACTACTTCAAGTTCACGATCACCACCGCCGGCGCTTACTACATCGGCAGCGACGCGAAGCCGAACGAGGACCCCTACGCCGACGGCTTCGTCGATCTCGTGGTCGCGCTCCACAACGAGAACGGTCAGAAGGTCGCGGAGAACGACGATCCCTTCCCGCGCAACACGCAGGACTCCGAGCTCTACGTGAAGCTCGACCCCGGCACGTACTACCTCAGCGTCACGGAGTTCTGCGCGACGACGACGGCCTGCCCCGCCGACTACTTCGACGACATCACCGACTTCGGTTACCTCGTCTTCGTCAGCGCGCAGCTCGACACCGCCGAGGAGGGCATCCTCGAGGAGAGCACGCCGGACGCGACGAACGACACCGCTGCGACGGCCGCGCCCTGGGAGTTCGAGCCGCTGCCGCCCTCGCCGCCCGCGACCGACCCCACGGGCCGCTTCTACTTCAGCCTCGCCTACGGCGACTTCCCCTCCGCGGCCGACCGCGACGGCTACCTCTTCACCGTGCCCAACGGCGCGACCACCTCGAACGGCGGCCGCCTCAACATCTCGCTCGCGTCGCCGCCGAGCGGCCTCGCCGGCAACGGCTCGAGCCGCAAGCCGGGCCTCATCGAGATCGTCGACGTCACGGCCAACGAGGTCGTCGCGCGCTTCGACTACGGCGCAGAGCCCGACGAGGTCACCGAGCGCGAGGAGCCCTTCGTGCCCGTGGTCGTGGGTCAGCAGTACCTCGTGCGCATCGGCGACGGCGGCGCGGCTACCGGCGGCACGCTCGGCAACTACTACTTCCTTCTCGGCGGCGTGACCGAGGGCAACCCGCTCGAGGGCGAGGAGCTCACGAACGACTTGGTGGCCACGCCGGAGGCGCTCACCAGCTCCCCGAACAGCGCCGGAGGCATCGGCTACTTCGTCGACGGCGACATCACGCTCGCGGGGGTCGACGTCGATCACTACGAGATCGCCGTGCCGAGCCCGCTCAACGGCCAGCGCCTCTACGTGTACTGCATCTCGCAGCGCATCGGCTCGGGCCTGGTCGGCCTCAAGGCGACCGTGCACGACGGCGCGGGCGCCCCCATCACGGGCGCGACGGACACCGAGTCGGCGACCGAGCCCGTGCTCGTCGAGGAGGTCGACCCGGGCAGCAACACGACGCTCATCGTGAAGATGGAAGCAGCCTCGCAGGCGAGCGGCGTGGCCGGCACGCACTACCGCTGCGGCTACAACTTCATCGTCCCGACGCCCTGAGCGACGCCCGCCCGCTCCGCTCCGGTCGAGCGGGGCTGGGTCGAGCTCGCCACGCCGAGAGCCACGCCTCGCAGCCGCGAGCGCGTGGCTCTCGCGTCTCGGACACGCGCTCGATGCGGAGGCCTCGGTGCAAGCCGCGAGGGCGAGCGGCGAAGGCGAGCGGCGCGACTCAGCCCGGCGCGCCGCTCATACGCAAACGCAGATCGCCGTAGGCCTCGCTGAGCGCGACCCCGAGCAGGAGCTCGAGGCGCCTCTCGCGCGGGAGCCCGACGGGCAAGAGCTCGAGCAGCGCACACGCGACGCGCAGATCGCCCGAGAGCAAGAGCCCCGCCGCGAGCGCACTCCGCTCCGCGGCCTCGGCCCACGCGCCGAGGTCGATCTGCCCGCCACGCTCGTCGAGCTCGATGAACGCCACGTCGAGCGCGTGCCGCGCCTCGTCGTCGAGCTTGGCCTCGAGCGCAGCTCCGACGATCGCCACCTGCGCCGCGAGTGCCTCGGGCGCCGGAGCCTCGGGCATGACCTCGCGCACCATCGCGAGGAAACACGCCGACAGCTCGTCGAGCCCTCGCCTGAGGAACACCGGCCGATGCGCCGGCAGCTCGGTCGCCAGGTGATAGCCCGCGAGAAAGGAGAGCTCCTCCAGCGAGCGACCGCGCAACGCGGGGCCGCCGATGAGCGTCGTGGGTGCCTGGGTGCGCAGCGCTCGAAAGGCGACGGTCGAGCTCTCGTCGACGTGCACCCGAGGCAGGGGCCGCCGTAGCAGCTTCGCGGCCCACGCGAGGCTGCGGGGCGCGCTCAACGTCGTGGTCGCCGGGTCGACGGCCTTCGCCTCTCCGACCGACTCGGCCCCACCCTGCCTGCGCCACAGCTCGACGAGCCCCGCGTAGAGCGCCTCCCCGGCGGCCTCGAACATGCGCGCGACGGGGAGCTGCTCCTCCAACCACATGCGCTCCCAGGCGTCGGGTGGCAGCTCTTCGACGGGTCTGCGCACGTCGTCGCGGTGCGCCTCGAGCAACGCGCGCTGGCGCTCGTCGGCGCGCTCGAGCACGACGAGCACCTCGGCGACGTGGCAAGCACGCTCGACGAGCTCGCACTTCATGAGCAGATCGAACAAGCGCCGTACATCCTTCGGCTCGCGCGGGGCGCGCTCCGCCACGAACTGCGCGTGGCCGAGCGCCCTACGGTGCTCACCGAGGCTCCGAGCGAGCTCGGCGGCCGCCCTGCGGGTCTCGAGGTCCCCAGGCTCGGCACTGACCGCTCGCTCGAACGCGGAGAGCGCGCCGGCTTGGTCCTCGAGGTGATCGCGCAGGAGGTTGCCGAGCCGCCGTGCGATCTCGGCCTCGACGGACCGATGTACCTCGGCCGGCTCCACGCGCGGCAGGCGGTCGAGCATGCGGTGATACGCGCCCTCGAGCTCACTCCACTCTTGCCTGTCGGCCAGCACCTGCGCGAGCAAGACCAGCGGCTCGAGCTCGGAGGGGTGCGCCTCGAGCGCCGCCTCGAGTACGTCGAGCGCGTCGTCCTCGCGGCGGAGCACGCTGACGAGCTCGCGACCCAGCTCGAGCAGCGCTGCCGCACGACGAACCGGATCCTCCTCCAGCTCGGCGAGCAGCTTGCGCAGCTCCACGATGTCGTCGGCGCGCCGATCCCGCTCGGCCAGCTCGAGCAGAGCGCGCAGCACCTCGGGTTCGCGGGGCGCGAGCGCGCGAGCCTCTTCGAGCAGAGCACGCGCGCGGAGCGGCTCGCTCGCGTCGTGGAGCCAGGAGCGAGCGAAGCTGAGGAGCGCGACGACACGCTCCTCGGTCGAGCTGACCCGGTCGAGCAACCTGGCCTGCACGCTCGCCGCCGAGCGGTGGTCGCGCTCGCCCATGTACATGGACAGGAGCAGCTTGAGCACCCGGTCGACCTCGTGCTGCGTGGGCGCGAGGCCGAGCGCCTTCTCGAAGGCCGCGACGGCCTCCCGTGTCCTCCCCTGGCGCAGCTTCGCTTCGCCGATGCGCACGTGCAGCGAAGCGCGCAGCGCGCTGGGGTCGACACCCTCCCCGGGCGAAGGACCGACCAGCCCGAGCGCGCGACGATAGAGACCGAGCGCGCCCTCGTCGTCTCCTTCGGCCGCGAGCCGATCGCCTTGCTCGGCCTCGCTCGAGGCGGTCGGCGTGACGCTCCTGCGTGAGGGAGGCGGCTCCGTCATCGAGACGCGCGCGCGCTCGGCCGGAGCGCTCGGGCTCGGCGGAGGCGTCGACTGGGACGGAGCCACGGCCGTGGCTGGCTCGTCAGTCGCGGCCTCGCCCGGCGCCTGGGGGCTCGAGGCCTCGCTCTTCGACTCCGCCTCTGCGGATTCCTCGACCGCCGGCTCCGCGCTCGCGTCCTCGCTCGTCGCCGCGCCTTCTTCGGCCGCCGGCTCCGCGCTCGCGTCCTCGTTCGCCTCCGCCCGATCCTCCGGCTCCACGAGCACCGCGCTCGGATCGCGTGTCACGGCCCCGAAGGCGAGCTTCGCTCCGATTACGGCGCTCGACTCGGCCACACGCTCGTACAAATCCTCGAGCGTGAGCCCCTCGGAGGGCTCCACGTCGTCGAGCACCTCGAGCAGGGCGCGCGTCAGCGGAGAGCAGCTCGAGGCGTCCTCCTCCGTGGCCGCTCTGAGCGACACGAGGACCTCGGCTTGCTCCTGGGCGCGCACCACCTCGCGGACCTCGCGCACCAGGCTCGCGAGGCCAAGCGCATCGACGGCCGGACCCGCGCGCAGGTCGAGCACGGCCACCACCGGTCCGTCGGTCGCTTCGACCAGCGAGCCGAGCACGTCGGCGAGCGAGTCGCCCGTCGTCGGATCCGACGGGTCGAGACAGAGCAGGACCTCGCCTTCTACGGAGAGGACGGGCGCGGACACGTAGAGCAAGCTCGACTGCGGCGCCTCTTCGGCCGAGTCCGCCCAATCGTCGAGCTGTCCTGCGAGATCGTCCGACGCATCGAGCGCCTCGACCCGGAAGCCGAGATCCGGCTGCCCCAGGCGCTCCAGCACGGCCTCCCCGTCGAGGGTCCCCTGCCCACTGCGCGCGTCGGAGGAGTGACCTGGCGTCGCAACCCAGGCAATGCGGGACTCGGCGCTCATGTGCGGGCGCGACTCTAACGCAAGTCCGCGCGCTGGGGCGAACACCCGGCAGGTCGGAGGAGTGAGACCACAAAAACAACGATGGCCCGATCGTAGACGATCGGACCATCGCTGATGGGCGCTCGACGGGCTCGCGCCCGGATCGAGACGACGGGCGGCGAAGGCCGCCCTGGCGAGCTCAGCCCGCGCAGCCCGTGAGGCACTCGGCGAGCGCCTCGTTGGTGATGTCGCAGCTGTCGTTGTCGACGATGCACTGCGCAGCGCACTCGGCCTGGCCGGTGCACTCCGCGTCGGCGCCGTCCTCGCCGCCGTCCTCGACGCCACAGACCTCGGCGGCGTCGTCACAAACGCTACCGCCGCAGCCGACGGCGACGACCGAAGCAAGACCCATGAGCGCGAGCGCGATGAAACCCGTCTTGAAGTTCATGTCAAACCCTCTCCTGATATGGTTGAAAACGTCCTTGACGGAGCAGTCGTTGCTCCTTGGGACTTCGCCGAATGGGCCGAACGCGCGTGTCTGCTCGCTGGCTCAAACGCAAATCTGCTGGTGCTAGGTGCTTCGTCTTCTCGGTGGAGCTGCTCGAGACCGCGTGGCTGACTTCGTCCGTTGCGCCCCTTGGAGCCTTCGCCTGGAGTTCGTTGCTGGTAGCTCTCGTTCCGGCGGTGTCGTGGCTGGCAGCGTCGTGCCGGGCAGCCGAGTCGGGCTTCGTCGTCCCTGGGTTGGGCTTGCCAAGCGTGCGTATACCGGGGCTCCGTCACCGATGTCCAGCTCTTTTCTCGATCCGATCCCGTCGCCCTCGGTGGCTGCGGTCTCCGTGTCGCCCTCGCGTGGCCCTCGGGTCGCTCGAGCAGACGGCTACCGCCGTTGGACGCTTCATCGGGTCGATTCGGCTCACGCTCGCTCGTTCCGTCTCCCTCGGGTGCCGCCGGTGACACAGCGGCCGGGCCCTTCGTCCACGGGCCCGTCGTTTCGAGGCTCTCCTACGTCGGAGCTGGGCGGGTCCTCCCCACCATGTCCGACGTATCCGTCAGTTCCTGACTGCGCCGGCGGCGACTGACCGTCGGACTCGGGTGACCATCCTAAACCGATTCGCCTCGCCCCGTGCAAGTTGCCGGCCGTCGACGAGTGTACGAGGACGCTGTCGTCCACCGAGGCCGACCGCGCTCGCTCACGCGCCCGCGGCCGACCTGAACGCTGACTGGAGCGCCTATGCAGCCGCCGTGCCCACCGCTCCGACTCGGCGGTGTCCCCGGGAATCGCGCCCACACGACCCACCTCACCTGACAGCGCGGTCAGGGCGCCGCGTCGCCCGCTACGCACCCGACCTGCTCCCGTCGAGCAGTTGCTCGGCAGCTCCGAGGAGCAGCTCGCCCGATGCGGGCCTCGCCTCCAGCGGCCCGAGGCAGAGGGCGACCAGCCTCCTGAGAGGAGCCAGACCCTCCCGAGGTCCCAGCGCGAGCAGGAGATCCTCCGCGATGCGTCCATAGCCGTACACGTCGTCCGAGGGCGCCGCCGGCGCTCCGCCGAGGCGCTCGGGAGAGAGGTAGCCAGGGCTCCCACCGCCACCCGCAGCATCGATGGGGCGCGCGATCCCGAAGTCGGTGAGCCAGACCTCGCCCGAGCTCGCCATCAGCACGTTCGCAGGCTTGATGTCGTAGTGCACCCAGCCGGCACGGTGGATGCGAGCGAGCGCCTCCGCGAGCTGCAAGAGCCACGCTGCGGCGGGCACGAGGCGCTCGAGATCGCCGCTCCGGAGCCGGTCGCGCACGCTGCCGAGCGACGCCCACTCCATCGCGACCCAGCCCTGTTCGGGCGAAGCGTCGACCACACGCACGACGCCCGGCCCGCGCAAGAGCTCGGCCAGCTCGACCTCGTGGTTCGCGGCCTTGCGCGCGCGCGCCTCCCCGTGATGGATCTTGAGCGCCACACGTCGCAGCAGGACCGGGTCCTCCGCCTCGTAGACGGCACCGCCACCTCCACGCGCGAGCTCGCGTCGGATGACGAAGGGGCTCTCGGACGCCGTCGGCAGCGCGAGCGTGACGTCGTCCGCGGTCGGCTGGGTGATCCTCGTCGCGCCCAGCGCCCTCGACCAGCGATGCTGGCGTTCGAGCGCGCCCGGCGCCGAGATGTCGCGGGCGAGCACGCGCTCGACCGCCCCGAGCGCCTCGGCGAGCTGTCCGCGCGCGGCGTGTAGATCGGCGCGCAAGAGCAGCGCGCTCGCGCTCGTCGCGTGCTGGAGCAGCTCGAGCGCACCCGCCTCGTCGCCACGCAGCGCGAGCAGCTCCGCGAGGGCGTTCCTCGCCATCTCGTCGAGGTCTTCACGTTGCTCGAGCAGCTCCGCCACGGTGCTCGCCTCGTCCCGTGTGCCGCGTGCCGCGCGTAGCCGCTCGAGCGGGCTCGCCAAGGGCCCAGGGGCCAGCTTCTCTCGCTCGGTCCTCGACTCGCCGCGCTCCGGAGGCGCGACGAGCTCCGACCCGAGCGCGGGAGCGGGAGCGTCAGCTGCCTCGCCCCTCGGCGGACCACCGCGCACCCGCGAGACCAGCCTGCGCAAGAGGCTCACGCGACCACCCTCTCGGCCGCGAGCACCGAAAGTCGCGGCGCTCCGCCCCGCTCGCTCGACAAAGCGTCGCCGATCGCGAGCTGGATCCGCCTCGCCACCTCGAAGCGCCCGAGAAATGCCGGCGAGGACTCGCTGCTCTGGAGCGTGACGATCGGCGCGCCCCCGATGAGCTTCGGCGCGGCCTCGAGTGCGATCACCCAACCAGAGACGCAGAGCGGACCGAGGGGTGCGACGTAGCTGGCCCCACCGACCTGCACGACGACGGCACCAGCCGAGTCGAGCTCGAGTCGACAAGGCACCTCTCCGCCGAGCACGAGCTCGAGTCCATCGCCTATCGGCACAGGCCCGCCCAGCCTCGCGCCAGCGAGCAGCGTACCGTTGCGCGAGCCCAGGTCACGGACCTGCGGCGCGCCGTCCGCGCCTCGCTCGACCGAGAGGTGCTCTCGGCTGAGCGCGCGCGAAGCGACCGGGATCTCGACCTCTCCACGCCCGACGAGGACCCGCTCGCCCAGCGCACAGAGCACGCGGGCGCCGTCGATCTCGAGGGACACGAGCGGACCACGCGCGAGCCGCAGTCGAATCGTGCGACCGAGCTCGACCAGTCCCTCGTCCGAGGCCTCCGTCCCAACCTCGGCCGCGAGCTCGATCGCGCGCACGCGCTCGCCGGTGCGATCCAGATCCTCCGCGAGTCGCAGGCGATGAGCGCGCGCGTCGTCGTCGCGAGCGCGCGCGGCGTCGTCGCCGAGGCGCGCCTCGAGGCGGTCGATGGCGCCCGCCGCCGTGAGCGCGCGGATCTCGCCCTCGCGATCGCCGGCGAGGCTCCAGGCCTCCGCCGCGGCCTCGTGCTCGTCGTTCGCCTCGAGCTGCTCGGCGACCCTCGCGAGCTCACTGCGCGCGACGGTCGCCCTCGGCCTCAAGAGGTCGAGCGCGATCTTCGCGCGCCGGGCGGCGGCACGCTTCGAGAGCGCCGCATCGGCGGCGAGCTTCGCGGCTCGCTCGCAGAGCGCCATGCGTCGCTCGAGCGAGCCCTCCGCATCCGCCGAGAGGAGCAGCACGCGCGCGGCCTCGTCGACGAGCCCGGCCTCCTCGAAGCCTCTCGCGGCGGCGGCGAGGTCCCCTTCGGCTTCACGCAGGCGAGCGTCGCGCGCCGCGCGACTGCCCTCCCCTTTGCCTCGGAGACGATCCCACAGGCTCACGGAGGCGCAGCATAGCGGCGGAGCGCGCACCATGCCGACCGCATCCGCCGGCGAGCGCCTCCGAGAGATGAGATGTGAGCCGGCGTCGCACCTCGTGTTCCTGCGCGTGGAGCGCTTCGAAGCCGTTGACGATGCCTGGAGCTTCTCCGAGGATGCAGCTTGCATGGCGAGTGAAAATCGACTCGGCGAGCTGCTCGTTCGCGAGAAGCTCATCAGCCTCCAACAGCTCCGACAAGCGCAGGACGAGCAGCGCAAGAGCGGCAACAACCTCGGGTACACGCTCGCCAAGCTCGGCTACATCTCCGACGGCGAGATCACGAGCTTCCTCAGCGCGCAGTACCGCGTGCCCGCGGTCAACCTCGACGAGTACGAGCTCGACCCGGCCGTGCTCAAGCTCGTGTCGAAGGAGGTCTGCGAGAAGCACAAGGTCGTGCCGCTCTCGCGCTCCGGCAACGCGCTCATCGTCGCGATGGCCGATCCGACCAACCTGCACGCGATCGACGACATCAAGTTCCTCACGAGCTTCAACGTCGAGCCGGTGGTCGCCTCCGAGGGCGCGATCGCCGCGGCGCTCGAGCGCGCGTACTCGTCGAACGCCGCGGGCTACGACGACATCCTGAAGGAGTTCGAGGGCGAGGAGGTCGAGCTCGGCGTCGAAGACGACGACCTCAACCTCATGGAGCTCGAGAAGGCGGCGGAGGACGCCCCCGTCGTTCGCCTCGTGAACGCCGTGCTGCTCAACGCGATCAAGAAGCACGCGAGCGACATCCACGTCGAGCCCTACGAGAAGAAGCTCCGCATCCGCTACCGCATCGACGGCGTGTTGCTCGACGAGATGGAGCCGCCGCTGAAGTGGAAGGCGGCGATCTCGAGTCGCCTCAAGATCATGGCCTCGCTCGACATCGCCGAGCGCCGCCTCCCCCAAGACGGCCGCATCAAGCTCAAGATGGGCGGCGGCAAGGAGATGGACTTCCGCGTCTCGGTCTTGCCGACGATCTGGGGCGAGAAGATCGTCCTCCGCCTGCTCGACAAGTCGAACCTGCAGCTCGACATGACGAAGCTCGGCTTCGACGCCGCTCCGCTCGCCGACTTCAAGTGGGCCATCGGCCAGCCCTGGGGCATGGTCCTCGTCACGGGCCCCACCGGCTCGGGCAAGACGACGACGCTCTACTCCGCGCTGAGCGAGCTCAACCAGAGCGACGTGAACGTCAGCACCGCCGAGGATCCGGTGGAGTACAACCTGGTCGGCATCAACCAGGTGCAGATGCACGACGAGATCGGCCTCAACTTCGCCGCCGCGCTGCGCTCCTTCCTCCGCCAAGACCCGGACATCCTCATGGTCGGCGAGATCCGCGACTTCGAGACGGCGGAGATCGCGGTCAAGGCGGCGCTCACGGGCCACCTCGTGCTCTCCACGCTGCACACCAACGACGCGCCGAGCACCATCAGCCGCCTGCTCAACATGGGCGTCGAGCCCTTCCTCATCACGGCCTCGGTCAACCTCGTCCTCGCCCAGCGCCTCGCGCGCAAGATCTGCCTCGACTGTCGAGGGCCGGTCCCGGCCGACCAGCAGCAGCTCCGCGACTTCGGCTTCAGCGAGCAGCAGGCGCAGGTCACGCAGCTGATGAAAGGCATGGGCTGCAAGAACTGCAACGACTCGGGCTACCGCGGCCGCGTCGCGCTCTACGAGGTCATGCGCTTCAACGAGTCGCTCAAGGAGATGGTGCTCCAGGGCGCCTCGACCGCCGAGCTGAAGACGGCCGCGATCCGCGGCGGCATGCGCACCCTGCGCATGGCCGGCATCGACAAGATCCTCGCAGGCGTGACCACGGTCGAAGAGGTCAGCCGCGTCACGATGGGAGACTGAGGCCTCGTGCAGCAAGCACCCGCCGAGTCACTGAAGTTCACGATGGGCCAGCTGCTCCAGGCAGTGGTCGAGAAGAACGCGAGCGATCTGCACCTCACCACGGGGACGGCGCCGCTCCTGCGCATCGACGGCAACGTTTTTCCGCTCAAGCTCCCGCCGCTGAAGGCGGTCGAGGTGAAGCAGCTGGTCTACTCGGTCCTCACCGAGGAGCAGAAGATCAAGCTCGAGAAGACCAACGAGCTCGACTTCTCCTTCGGTGTGCCCGGGCTCTCTCGCTTCCGTGGCAATTGCTTCGTGCAGCGCGGCGCCATCGCCGGCGTGTTCAGGCGCATCCCGCACAAGATCGCCACCTTCGAAGATCTCGGCCTGCCCCCCGTGGCGGCCGAGATCGCGAACCGCTCGCGTGGGCTCGTGCTCGTCACGGGCGCGACGGGCTCCGGCAAGAGCACCACGCTGGCGGCGATCATCGACAAGATCAACACCGAGCAGCGCATGCACATCCTCACCATCGAGGATCCGATCGAGTTCGTGCACGAGCACAAGCTCTGCATCGTGAACCAGCGTGAGGTCGGCGCCGACACGATGGGCTTCAAGGAGGCGCTCAAACACGCGCTCCGCCAGGACCCCGACGTGGTGCTCATCGGCGAGATGCGCGACCAGGAGACGATCCAGGCCGCATTGACGATCGCCGAGACCGGTCACCTGGTCTTCGGCACGCTCCACACCAACACCGCGGTCTCCTCGATCACGCGTGTGATCGACGTCTTCCCCCCGCACCAGCAGCAGCAGATCCGCGTGCAGCTCTCGATGGGCCTCATCGGCGTCATGTCGCAGCAGCTCCTGCCTCGAGCGACGGGCTCCGGCCGCGCGCTGGCCATGGAGGTGATGGTGCCCAACGCCGCCATCCGGAACCTGATCCGAGAGGACAAGCTCCACCAGATCTACTCGCAGATGCAGGTGGGACAGGCCGGCAGCGGCATGCAGACCATGAACCAATCGCTGTTCGGCTTGATCATGCGTCAGGTGATCACGGTCGAGGAGGCGATGGCGGCGACGCCCGACATCGACGAGCTCAGGCAGCTCATCCAACAGCCGCGACGCTGAACGCATCTCGAGGCGTGGCCGCGTGCTCGCGGGCGGCGTGGCCAGGCCATGCGCGCTCGACCGCCTCCGCCCCGTCATCGCCCCCCCAGCCCGACGACCCGAGCTTCGTGCTGAGCCGACGCTCTCCTGAGCGTCCGCCGAGGGGGGCGCACCCGCGCCCCGGCCCGTCCGGTCAGCACGTTATTTGACGGGGACGCAACCGTTCAGTAGGCTTGACGAAGCCATGCAGGGTCTCACCGATCGACAGCACCAGGTCCTCAAGTACATCCGCGACTCCATCGTCGAGCGGGGCTACCCCCCGACCTTGCGCGAGATCGGCGCCCACATGGGCATCAAGTCGACCAACGGGGTGAACGATCACCTCCGCGCGCTCGAGCGCAAGGGCTACCTCACGCGCGAGGACATGAAGAGCCGCGCGCTCAGGCCGATCGGCCTCGAGAGCGTCGGGATCGACGATACGAGCGTGCACTCGCTCGACGGCTCGACCGCCGAGGGCATCTCGATGCGCGCCGCGAACGACGGCGGTGATCTGGTCGAGATCCCCGTGCTCGGCCGCATCGCGGCGGGCGCTCCGATCCTCGCGCAGGAGAACGTCGAGTCGACGATCCGCGTCGATCGCGACATGGTGCGCGGAGGCCGCGAGGTCTTCGCCCTGCGCGTCCAAGGCGACTCGATGATCGAGGCCGGCATCCTCTCGGGCGACACGATCTTCGTGCGTCGCCAGCCGACGGCGAACCGAGGCGAGATCGTCTGCGCGCTCATCGGCGACGAAGCGACGGTGAAGTACTACTTCCCGGAGAAGGACTACATCCGCTTCCAGCCCGCGAACTCGGCCATGGCGCCGATCCTCGTGCGTGCGGTCGACTTCAAGCCGACCATGCTGCTCGGCGTCGTCGTGAGCGTATTCCGTCAGCTCTGACCGAGCGCGCTCGCCCCGAGCAGTCGACGCTCCGTGGTCGGGTGGCGGCGGTCGGGCAGCGGCGGTCGGGCAGCGGCGGTCGGGTGGCAGCTGAGCTGACGACCCTCGAGGGGCGCGCACCGAGAGGTGTTGCGCCCCTCGTCGTTGGAGCGCGCCCGCAGCGCTCGTCCTCCGACCTGTACGAGAGCCTCGCGGCGCCGTTGCGCCCCAGACGATTCTTGCCTAAGAGAGCGCCCCGACTCGGGCTCGGGTGGGGCATCGTGTTCCCCCGAAGGAGGCTCCTCGTGCCGTTTCGTTCGCTCAAGACGCTGTCGACCTGGACCCTGGCCTTGGCGGTCGGCTTCGCCGCGAGCTCTTCGCTCGCCGCCGGCAAGAAGGACAAGGAGGCCCTCAAGCTCCACGACCAGGCGATGGACGAGGACTACCTCTCCCTCGAGCTCGACAAGGCCGAGGAGAAGCTGCAGAAGGCGCTCAAGGCCTGCGGCAAGGACGCGTGCTCGGGCCCGGTCGTCGGCAAGATCTGGGTGGCGCTCGCGACGGTGCACGGCGTGGGGCAGCAAAAGCTCGACGTCGCCAAGAGCGATCTCGTGAACGCGCTCAAGGCCGACCCTGGCGCCAAGCTGCTCGACGGCCTCAGCACGCCGGAGCTCGAGGCGAAGTTCGCCGAGGCGAAGTCGGAGGCTGGCGGGGGCGGCGGCACGACGGAGCCCACGCCTCCGGACGGCGGCGAGGAGCCCAAGCCCGCC